>NZ_JBNPLJ010000004.1:0-151180 GCF_050313415.1 Collinsella sp. SGI.184
AATTGCATCGCTCCGTCGTTTGCCCAACCGTGCCGAAACCAATCGATGACCTGCGTAATCTGACCAGACGAACTGTTCAAATGAGGTAGTTACGGACGGTCGGGAATCAAGTTTAATAATTCAAAATGTCGCGTTGTACCGCTGGTATGCATTTTGCGACCGCAGCCGTGCTGCGAGCGACTTGCGGTTATCTGGCAGAAAGTCGGTATGTACCCGCCCTTGTCCTCAAATCCGTCAAGCTCTTGGACAGCATTTGGTTGGAATATGCAAGAAAGGCCGTGCGAGTATGGACATATGTGGAGGTCATGAGGTTGTAGCTGCATATTCTTGCAGCCTGGGAGGTTGAAAGATACTATTACCAAGTCTTTTCCTGCTTCAGGCGCACCTTCACGACCTGAAGCCACATTTGTCCAGAGGAGGTGACAATATGAAGGCTTATGAACTGCTGTTCTTTGTTGACCCGTCGCTCGACCCCGAGACTCGTCTCGCTGTTATGAAGCGTATCGATACCACGATCGCTGAGGGCGCTGGCAAGGTCGACTCCGTTGACGAGTGGGGCAAGCGCAAGCTCGCCTACGAGATCAACGACCTCACCGATGGTGACTACACCCTCATCAACTTCCACGCAGATCCTACCCAGATCGCCGAGCTTGATCGCGTCCTGCGCATCACCGACGCTGTGGTCCGCCACATGATCGTCCGTCGCGACGACCAGGAGTAAGACTGTCGTTTTGGACTGGGCTTGTGCCCCAAGAGGAAGTAGTGAGTAATGAGCATCAATCGAGTGAACATCACCGGTAACCTCACCCGCGATCCCGAGCTGCGCGCCACTGCCGGCGGAACCCAGGTTCTGTCCTTTGGCGTCGCCGTGAACGATCGCCGCCGCAATGCGCAGACTGGCGAGTGGGAGGACTATCCCAACTTTGTCGACTGCACTATGTTCGGCACCCGCGCCGAGGCCGTGAGCCGTTTCCTGGCAAAGGGAAACAAGGTTGCGATCGAGGGCAAGCTGCGCTACAGCTCTTGGGAGCGCGATGGTCAGCGCAGGAGCAAGCTTGAGGTCATCGTCGATGAGATTGAGTTTATGAGCTCCCGTGGTGGCCAGGGTGGCTACGATCAGGGCGGTTACGCCCCCGCAGCTCCCGCGCCCGCAGCGCGTCCTGCCGCACCGGTGGCTACGCCGCCCGCGGTCGACGTCTACGATGAGGACATCCCGTTTTAAGGGTTGTTCACCTATTTTTGAGTGAGAGGCGGCTTCGGTTCGCCGAAGTTGCCAAATGAAAGGTATTTTGACATGGCTAATGATTTTTCTGCACGTCAGCCGCGTCGTAAGTACTGCCAGTTCTGCAAGGAGAACACTGAGTTCATCGACTATAAGGACACTCAGCTTCTCCGTAAGTACATGACCGACCGTGGCAAGATCAAGCCCCGTCGCGTCACTGGCGCTTGCACGCAGCATCAGCATGACATCGCCAACGCCATCAAGCGTGCCCGCGAGATGGCTCTCCTGCCGTACACCGTCCCCGTGGTTTCCTCTCGTGGCAACCGCGACCGCGGCTAAGAAGGGAGACGCATCATGAAGGTTATTCTTCTCGATGAGATCAAGGGCAAGGGCGGCGAGGGTGACGTCGTAGAGGTCGCTCAGGGTTACGCTGAGAACTTCCTGTTCCCCAAGAAGCTCGCTGTTGCCGCCACCAAGGGCAACCTCAAGCAGCTTGACGAGCGTCGCAACAACATCGCCAAGCGCGAGGCCGTCCGTCTGGCTACCGCCAACGAGACCAAGGCTGCCCTCGAGGGCAAGCAGGTCACCGTTGACGTCAAGGTCGGCGACGAGGGCATCCTCTTTGGCTCTGTCACCGCCGCTATGATCGCTGACGCCATCAAGGATCAGCTCGGTATGGACATCGACCGCAAGCGCGTCGAGCTCGGTAAGCCCATCAAGGTTGCCGGTGCCCACACCGTTGCCATCTCGCTGTACCGCGAGATCAAGGCCGAGGTTGTCGTTCTCGTCGGCGTTACCGCCGAGGAGCTCGCTGCCGAGGCTGAGGTCGAGGAGGCCGCTGAGGTCGCCGAGGCCGAGACCGCCGAGGTCGAGACCGAGGCTGCTGCCGAGTAGCATTTGCTGCAACGCAACAATCTTGTTCTAAGAAGGGCGCTCTGGGAGACCGGGGCGCCCTTTTATTTTTTGCGCTGAGTGGGTGTCACGTCATACATTGAGATGCGGTCCCACATAAGGGACCGTTCATCCGTTTGGTTCGGTGATGATTGTTAAGGCGCGCCTCGATTTAAAGCTGTGGCTGATACTATGGATGCTCGCAAGCGATATGAATGAGGATGCTCATGGCATATGACGATAGGGAGACATGGCTGACGGTCGAGGACCGCGGCTCCAAGTTGGGTCTCCCCCAAAACCAAGATGCAGAGGCCAACGTACTGGCCGCCATGCTGCTATCGCCCGAAGTGGTCGAAGAAGCCCAGGTCGAGCTGCAGCCCGATGATTTCTACCGGCCCATTCATAAGACCATCTATACCGCGATGGTCGATATGTACAACAGTCGCATTCCCATCGACTCCATCTCGCTGATCGATTACCTGCGAAGCATCAACAAGCTCGATGCCGTGGGCGGCGAGGCGTACATTTTGGAGCTGATGGGTCAGACCCTGTCGCTCGTCAACTGGCAGCACCATGCCGCCATCGTTCGTCGCGACTCGATGCTGCGTGAGCTGATTGGCGCCACCAACGAGATTAACGCGCTGGCCTATAACGCCCCCACCGATACCAAAGAGGTCGTGGAGCTGGCCGAGAGCAAGCTGCTCAAGGTTACGGCGCGCGAGGTTAAGTCGAGCTACAAGACACTGACCGAGTTTATGGTCGAGGCCTATAACGAGGCCGAGGAAGTGTGCCAGGCCGGTGGCCAGGCAGCGGGCGTTCCCACGGGCTTCCCGTCACTCGATCGCATGCTTATGGGCTTCCGCGAGGGCCAGCTCATCATTATCGGCGCCCGCCCCGCCGTGGGTAAGACCTCGTTCGCTCTAAACCTGGCGCTCAATGCCGCCGCTGCGGGCTACACCGTCGGCTTTTTCTCGCTGGAGATGTCGGGCAAGGAAATTGCCCAGCGCCTGATTTGCGCCTATGCCATGATTTCGATCAGTGATTTTCGCATGGGTCGCATTAGCCCCGAGCAGTGGGCCAATATCAATGAGGCCACGCAGACCTTGTCCAAGCTCGATATTCTGATTGACGATACGCCCGGCACCACGGTGACCGAGATTCGCGCCAAGAGCCGCCGCATGCTCCACAACAAGGAGAAGGCCATCATTATCTTGGACTACCTGCAGCTGGTGAGTCCTCCGCCGGGACGCCGTTCCGAGAGCCGCACCGTCGAGGTCTCCGAGATGTCTCGTGGCTTAAAGATTATGGCCAAGGAACTCAAGATTCCGCTGATCGCGCTGTCTCAGCTGTCGCGTCAGGTCGAATCCCGTACCGGCAAGCGCCCGCAGCTTTCCGACCTGCGCGAATCGGGCTCCATCGAGCAGGACGCCGATATCGTCATGTTCTTGGACCGTTCCGCCGACGAGGCTGAGGCCTCGCGCGACGACCGACCCGACGAGGGCGTCACGCGTATTGTCGTGGCCAAGAACCGTTCGGGCCCGATCGGCGACGTCGACCTGATGTTTCTGCCGGCGTCTACCAAGTTCTATGAGCTTGATGGGGTGCATACCGAGGAGTAGGACAGGCGCCCGTTGCACGGGTATACTGGGAATGTTTTGTGCTTCTGCCCGCCGTATGGCGCGCAGACAGTCCATGTATGTAAGGAGTAAACATGCCGTCAACCGTTTTGGTCGGTGCCCAGTGGGGCGATGAGGGCAAGGGTAAGATCTGCGACCTGATCGCCGGCGACTTCGATGCCGTCGTGCGCTATTCGGGCGGCAACAACGCCGGGCACACCATCGTTGTCAACGGCAAGAAGTACGGCCTGCACCAGGTGCCCTCCGGCATCATGTACGCCGACCACGTGTCGGTGATTGGCAACGGCTGCGTCGTCAACCCCAAGGTTGTCCTTGAGGAGATCGACATGTTCGAGGCCGATGGCATCACCACCAAGAACCTCAAGATCAGCGGCAACGCACACGTGATCATGCCGTATCACGTCGACCTGGACGGCGCCTTTGAGCAGAAGCTCGGCAAGAAGAGCATCGGTACCACCAAGCGCGGCATTGGCCCGTGCTATCAGGACAAGATGGCCCGTATTGGCCTTCGTATGCAGGACATGCTGGATGAGGAGCTCTTCCGCGACAAGCTGGAAACCGCTCTTGCCCGCGTGAATCCCGAGCTCGAGCTGCTTTACGGCCTGCCCACCTACACCGTGGACCAGATCTGTGAAGAGTACCTGCCCATGGCCGAGCGCCTGCGCCCGTACATCACCGAGACGAGCCTGCTGCTCAACAACATGATCGATGAGGGCAAGACCCTGCTCTTTGAGGGCGCCCAGGCAACATTGCTCGATATCGACCATGGCACCTATCCGTTTGTCACATCTTCTAACTGCACCGCCGGCGGCGCGATCACCGGTTCTGGTGTTGGCATGAAAAACGTCGATCGCGTGCTGGGCGTCATGAAGGCCTACATCACCCGCGTCGGTGCAGGCCCCATGCCCACTGAGCTTTCCTACGAGTCCGAGGCCGGCCATACGCTGACCGAGGAGGGCTATGAGTACGGCGTGACCACCGGTCGCCGTCGTCGCTGCGGCTGGTTTGACGGTCCCATCGCCAACTACGCCTCGCGCGTCAACGGTCTTACCGACATCGCCCTGACCAAACTCGACGTGCTTTCGGTCTTCGACACCATTAAGGTGTGCGTGGCCTATGACGTCGATGGCGAGCGCTACACCAGCGTGCCCGAGCACCAGGTGCGCTTTGAGCATGCCAAGCCCATCTACGAGGAGCTTCCTGGCTGGAAGTGCGATATTACCGGCTGCCGCAGCTTTGAGGAGCTGCCGCAGGAGGCTCAGGACTACGTGGCATTTGTCGAGGATCTGGCGCACACGCGCGTGACGTTTGTCGGTGTTGGCGCCGGCCGCGAGCAGATCATCAACCGATTCTGGAAGTAATCGGCGTTATTTGGTTATTGCGATATACCCCTTCGCAGCCCGGACGGGCGGCCGAGGGGTATATTTGCTTGTAATGGGCCCGCATGGTTGACGGGCCGTTAATCCATAGAGGAGGCACCCTTGAAGGCGGACACTCAAACCATCGACATCCTGTTGTTGGGCAGCGGCGGCCGCGAGCATGCTTTGGCAGCCAAGCTCGCGGCATCACCGCGCGCCGGCAAGCTCTACATCGCCCCGGGCAACGGCGGCACCGCGAGCTGCGGCGAGAACGTGGTTCTCGACGATTGCGATCCTGCTGCCGTGGCGGCGTTTGCACAGAGCCACGGATGCGGACTCGTGGTGATTGGCCCCGAGGCTCCGCTCGTGGCGGGCGTGGCCGACGCCGTGCGCGCGGCGGGTATTCCCTGCTTTGGCCCGGGTGCCGAGGGCGCTCAGATGGAGGGCTCTAAGCTGTTCTCCAAGCAGCTTATGGAGCGCGCGGGCATTCCGACGGCCGCCTACGGCTCGTTTACCGACGAGGCTTCGGCTCTCGCCTATGTGCGCGAGCAGGGCGCTCCGCTGGTCGTGAAGGCCGACGGTCTTGCCGCGGGCAAGGGCGTTATTGTGGCAACCGAGCTTTCGCAGGCCGAAGAGGCCGTGCGCGAGTGCTTTGGCGGCACCTTTGGCGATGCCGGCAACACCGTGGTGATCGAGGAGATGCTCGTTGGCCCCGAGTGCTCGCTGCTGGCCTTTACCGACGGCAAGACCGTGCGCCCCATGGCCACCTCGCAGGACCACAAGCGCGCGCTTGAGGGCGACCTTGGTCCCAACACGGGCGGCATGGGCGTCTACAGCCCGGTGCCCATCGTGACCGACGAGGAGCACGCCACCATGGTGAAGGTCATGGAGCAGACCGTGGCCGAGCTCGCCGCCGAGGGCATCGATTACCGTGGCTGCCTGTACGGCGGCTTTATGCTTACCCCCGCCGGCCCCAAGGTGCTGGAGTTTAACGCCCGCTTTGGCGACCCCGAGACGCAGGTCGTGCTGCCGCGCCTTAAGAACGACTTGGTCGAGGTCATGCTTGCCTGCGCCAACTGCGAGCTTGACCAGATTGAGCTCGATTGGCGTGACGAGTGGGCGGTGGCCGTTGTCCTGACGAGCGCGGGCTATCCCGGCAGCTACGAGAAGGGCAAGATCATCACCGGTATCGAGGATGCCGAGGCCATGGAGAACGTGACCGTGTATCACGCCGGCACCGCCGTGGTGGACGGCCAGCTCGTGACCAACGGCGGCCGCGTGCTCGCCGTGACCGCGCTGGGCGACACGTTCGAGAACGCTCGCAACCTTGCCTACGAGGCTTGCGAAAAGATCGATTTTGAGGGCAAGACCCTGCGTCACGACATTGGCCTGCGCGCGCTGCGCGGCCGCGACGCCTGGGATGCCTAAAATCCGAGAGGAATGAGACGGATGGACGAGAAGAACGAAGAGCTCGTGGACGCGCAAATCGTCGAAGAGGACAGCCGCATGTATGGGCACGCCGAGGGCGAGCCTGGTGGCGAGGTCGCTGACGAGCCGGCGCTGGTGCTGGGCGACGACGACCCGCACGATGCCGAGCTGCACGAGAAGATTCTTTCGGAGGAGTGCGCCTGGAAGGGCAAGATCCTCGACGTCCACCGTCTTGAGGTTGAGCTGCCCAACGGTCACCGCAGCGCCCGCGATATCGTTCGCCATCCGGGTGCGGCAGCCGTTGTGGCGCTGACCGAGAGCGGCAAGATCGTACTGGTGCGTCAGTACCGCACCGCCATCGACCGCGTGACGGTTGAGATTCCCGCCGGCAAGCTCGATCCAGGCGAGGACCCGCTCGATTGTGCCAGGCGCGAGCTGCATGAGGAGACGGGCTTTAAGGCCGGGCGCATTCGCTTTTTAACGTCTATTGTCACGACCTGCGGTTTTTGCGACGAGATTATTCACATCTACCTGGCCACCAAGCTCGAGTTCGATGCGCCCAACCCCGACGATGACGAGTTTGTCAACGTTGACCTGGTGCCGCTGCACGAGCTGATCGATGCCGTGCTCGACGGCAAGATCGAGGATGCCAAGACCGTCGTGGGCGCACTTGCCTGCGACAGCATCGCGCACCGCCTTGGTGGTTCTGAGCTGTAACGAGTGGGGATAGCCCTGGGACAAGTACTACTGATTGCTTTGTCCCAGGGTCTTATGTTGCTGATATTTCTTTGAGGATCACATGCTGAAGCGTTTTCTGTCTTACTACAAGCCCCAGATGGGGCTTTTTGTTGCCGATACCATTTGCGCCCTGGTGCTCGCCGCCATTGACCTGGCGTTTCCCATTATCCTGCGCAATCTGTGCGGCGGGCTGTTTACCCAGGGCCAGACTGCCATTATGCAGGCGCTCGGTATGATCGCGGTGGGACTGGTGCTGATGTATGCCACCCGCTGCGCCTGCCGCTACTTTGTGAGCTATTGGGGCCACGTGATGGGCGCGCGCATGGAGTCCAAGATGCGCGAGGACTTGTTCGATCAGTACGAGCGTTTTAGCTTTGCGTACTTTGATCGCAACAGCTCGGGTGACATGATGAGCCGCGTGGTCAACGACCTGTTCGATATCTGCGAGGCGGCGCACCACGTGCCCGAATGGATCATTATTTGCGGTATCGAGATCATTGGCTCGTTTGTGATTCTGTTTACCATTGCGCCTGTGCTCGCGCTCGCCATGGCCGTGGTGACGGCGGTGTTCGCGGTCATTATGTTTTGGCAGAATATGCGCATGCGCGAGGTCTTTAGCGATAACCGCAAAAAGATCAGCGGCATCAATGCGCAGCTGCAGGATTCGCTGGCGGGTATGCGTGTGGTCAAAAGCTTTGCCAATGAGCAGACCGAACGCTCTAAGTTCCGTGCCTCTAACGATCGCTACCTTTCGTCCAAGGAAAACATGTATCACGCCATGGGCGTCTACACCGCGACGTATGGTCTGCTCTCGGGCGTGCTCTATGTAATCGTGGTGCTGCTGGGCGGTTGGCTCGTTGCCCAAGGCCAGCTGCAGGCGGTCGATATGGCAACCTTCGCGCTCTACATTTCGCTGTTCTGCACGCCGCTTGAGACGCTCGTCAATTCGGCCGAGACGTATCAGAAAGCCATCGCCGGCTTTAAGCGCATGGACGAGGTGCTCTCGACTGTTCCCGATATTCAGGATAAGCCGGGTGCTGCGGATCTGCAGGTGACGGCCGGCGCTGTTGAGTATCGCGACGTGTGCTTTAGCTACGAGGATGTCGAGCTGGGCGCGGGCGACGGGACGCGTCCCGTTATCGACCATATGGATCTGTCCATTAAGCCCGGTCAAACCATCGCTTTGGTTGGTCCCTCGGGCGGCGGCAAATCAACGACTTGTTCGCTGTTGCCGCGCTTTTACGACGTTGCCGCCGGCTCCATTAGCATTGACGGCCAGGATGTGCGCGACGTGACGCAGCGTAGCCTGCGCCGATCCATCGGCCTGGTGCAGCAAGATGTCTATCTGTTCGACGGAACGATTGGCGAGAACATCGCCTATGGCAAGCCGGGCGCCACGGCAGAAGAAATCGCCGAGGCGGCCCATCGCGCCAACATCGATGCTTTTATCGAGTCGCTTCCGCAGGGCTACGACACCGTGGTGGGCGAGCGCGGCAGCCGTCTTTCTGGTGGTCAAAAGCAGCGCGTCGCCATCGCGCGCGTGTTTCTCAAAAATCCCAAGATCCTTATTTTGGATGAGGCGACCAGTGCTCTGGATAACGAGAGCGAGGAGGCGGTGCAGGAGTCGCTCGAGCGCTTGGCGCGTGGCCGCACCACGATCATCATCGCTCACCGTCTCTCGACCATTAAGCATGCCGACGAGATTGCGACCGTTGAGCATGGTCGCGTTGTGGAACGTGGCACGCACGAGGAGCTTCTCGCCCGTGGCGGCACTTATGCCCGTTACTATCGAATGCAGTTCGAAGGTGCGCGTGCGCACGAGCTCGACTGATTGATATGACAGGAAGGTTATGGCTGATAAGAACCATCTGACTCCGGAAGAAGTGACGGAATTATTCTCCGAAATCGATGCATCCGGCGTCTTGGATCCTACACTCGCCAAAAAGCGTACCGAGCGCATGCGCGAGAAAGAGTCTGCCGTCAAACGCGGTGACAAGGCGACACTGGCGCGGCTGCGCAGCGAGGATCGCGCGAGCCAGGCAAAACATATCGACCCGCTGTCCGAGGACGATCCTTCGGGTTCGCAGGTGAGCCATACCATTACGAAAACTGCCATGGTCGTGGTTATCGGCATCTTGGTGCTGATTGTGGGCATGCAGATCGGCTACGGCGTGATGCGACGCCTGAACACCGCGAACCTCTCCGAGAGCGTTTCGGTGGATACCGTCTCGACCGCGCTCAAAGGTGGACTTGAATGGGGCAACGGCTTTACGCAGTTCCCGCTCGATTTTACCGTCGACGAGGCCGACGAGGGTACGGGCACGGTTGAGGTGACGGTGCTGGACACGTCTTCTGCCAATGAACTCGAGTTGCTGTCCAACGGTCAGATTCAGGCGGCGGCGCTCGCAACCAATGCCCTGCTCAACGACAAGATTGACCGTGTGGTGTATAACGTCCACGCCTATATCGACGAGGACAGCAGGATTCAGCATGATTCCTTCTTTGGCATGTTTCCCGCCCAGGGCCACCAGAGCGCCATCCTGACGTTCGTCTGGACCAAGAGCTCTTCCAACGCCACCAATATCGACTGGAAGATGCGTATCGTGAGCATGGATGACACCATTGCCGAGCGTATTCAGAAACAGGTGAACTCGGTATCGTCGCTCATCGAGGACCCGGCGGTGAGCCAGACTAAGATTGACGAGGAAAAGGCCGAACGTGACCTGGAGCACCGCCTGCACGGCCGCGAGATTTTCCGTGGCGGCAAGCTTGGCCGCACCCCGTCCGAATTACTTGAGCAGGACAAGCAAAAGTAGTCCGCAGCCACATAGAACGATGACATCCCGCGTGAGCCGCAAGCCCACGCGGGATGATTTTTCTGGGACGGGGATTAAAAAATTATTCTGTCATGTATGCGGTTGGCGAGTAGTCAATTTGGGACGGGGCTATTTTAGCTACCCCGGCTGGTGGCACGACGGTTAGGTTGATTGACGGACGGGGCAGCTAAAATAGCCCCGTCCCAAATTGACTACTCAGCGACAAAGCTCTGCTTTCAGAATGATTTTTTAATCCCCGTCCCAGAAAAATCATTATGCATAAGAAGTCATAATTATAATTTTGTAAACAATTCTATGTAATTAACGCCATACGGCATACTTACGGTTAGAATACCGCGAGGCCTAACTACACACCTTTAAGCCGGTCCCGAGAGACCGGGAAGGAGAACTATGGCGAACAACCATATTGCGGGCGCTGCTGCCCGCACCATCGCGCCCAGCGAACTGTGCCAGCGCATGCTGGCCAAAACCAGCAAGGGTGCTTGCGGTCCCTGCATCCTGTACCTTGAGGATGGGACCATTTTTTATGGCCGTGCATGTGGTGCCGAGGGCACCGCGACCGGCGAAGTCTGCTTCAATACCTCACTCGAGGGTTACTTTGAGGTTATGACCGACCCGAGCTATGCTGGCCAGATCGTTACCATGACCTATCCGCAGATTGGCAACTATGGCATCGACGAGACCGATGTCCAGTCCGCCTTCCCCGGCGATGACGTACGCCCTGCGAGTGCTCCCGCCATGCGCGGCATGATCGTGCGCGACATGTGTGCCACGCCTTCTAACTGGCGCTCGGCCGTCAGCGTGCCGGAGTACCTGCGCGCACACGGCATCGTCGCTATCGAGGGCGTCGACACCCGAGCCCTGGTGCGCCACCTGCGCGACAATGGCTCCAAGATGGGCATTATCTCGACTGAGGTCCTCGACATCGACGAGCTTGCCGAGCGCTTGGCCTCTGCTCCCACGCTGGTGGGGGAGAACCTGGTCAAGACCGTGAGCTGCCCTGCACCCCATCCGTTCGCCGGAAGCGATCTGCCTGCCGAGCATGGCTTTGCGCTTGCGGCCCCCGCTCCCGCCCGCCACAACGTGGTCGCGTACGACTGCGGTGTCAAGCGTGGCATCCTGGAGGGTCTGGTCCGTGCTGGCTGCGACCTCACCGTCGTGCCGTGGGATACACCCGCGCGTCAGGTACTCGACATGAATCCCGATGGCGTCTTTTTGTCCAACGGTCCCGGCGACCCCGATGCCGTGGTAGAGACCTACGAGCAGGTGCAGCAGCTGATCGGCAAGGTGCCCGTCTTTGGCATTTGCCTGGGGCACCAGATGATCAGCTTGGCATGCGGCGCCCAGATGGAAAAACTCAAATTCGGTCACCGTGGCGGTAACCAGCCGGTTATGAACCTGGTCAGCCGCCGCGTGGAAATTACCGCGCAAAACCATGGCTTTGGCCTGCTGTTCCCCAGCTTGGGCAGGCTTGTCCCCGAACTTTCGGGCGGCGAGACCGATCATGCGGCCGACGGCGATCTGCGCGTCTGGGTGCGCCGTGGTATCGCGCCCGTCGTGATGAACGAGCGCTTTGGCCGCATTCGCCTGACGCACGTGAACCTCAACGACGGCACCGCCGAGGGCATTCAGCTGCTCGACGCCCCGTGCTTCTCGGTCCAGTACCACCCCGAGGCCTCGCCCGGCCCCACCGATGCCCACTATCTCTTTACCGCCTTTACGCGACTCATGGACGGCGAGGAGAACTACCTGGACATCGATACCGCGAAGGACCGCCTGCAGGGCTGGAGCTTTGCCGACGAGGGTTCCGCCACGACCGAGACCGAGGAGAACTAACATGCCTAAACGTACTGACATCAAGCGCATCCTCGTCATTGGCTCGGGCCCCATCGTCATTGGCCAGGCCTGCGAGTTCGATTACTCCGGCGCCCAGGCCTGCAAGGTGCTCAAGGAGGATGGCTTTGAGGTCATCCTGGTCAACTCCAACCCGGCGACCATCATGACCGACCCGGGCCTGGCCGACCGCACCTATGTCGAGCCCATCACCGCCGAATTTATCGAGCGCGTGATCAAGAAGGAGCGCCCGGACGCGCTGCTGCCCACGCTGGGCGGCCAGACCGGTCTGAACGCCGCCGTCGAGCTGGCAAAGGACGGCACGCTCGACCGGTACGGCGTCGAGATGATCGGCTGCGACCTTGCCGCCATCGAGCGCGGCGAGGACCGCAAGCTCTTTAACGAGGCCATGGCCGAGATCGGCCTGGAGGTCGCGCGCTCGGGCTATGCCTACAGCGTGGCCGACGCCGAGGCCATCGCCGAGCGCGTGGGATATCCCTGCGTGCTGCGCCCGAGCTTTACCCTGGGCGGCGCCGGCGGCGGCATCGCGCACACCCACGAGGAGCTCGTCTCCATCGTGAGCCAGGGCCTTGAGCTCTCGCCCGCCCACGAGGTGCTGGTCGAGGAGTCCATCGAGGGTTGGAAAGAGTACGAGATGGAGGTCATGCGCGACCACGCCGGCAACGGCATCATCGTGTGCTCCATCGAGAACCTCGACCCCATGGGCGTGCATACCGGCGACTCCATCACCGTGGCGCCGGCGCAGACCCTCTCCGACCTTGAGTATCAGCGCATGCGTGTCGCTTCACTCGCCATTCTGGAGAAGATCGGCGTCGAGACCGGTGGCTCCAACGTGCAGTTTGCCGTGAACCCGCAGACCGGTCGCCTGATCGTCATCGAGATGAACCCGCGCGTGAGCCGTTCGTCCGCACTGGCCTCCAAGGCCACGGGCTTCCCCATCGCCAAGGCCGCCGCTCGCCTGGCCGTGGGCTACACGCTCGACGAGATCGTCAACGACATCACCAAAGCCACGCCTGCCTGCTTTGAGCCCACGATCGACTACTGTGTGGTCAAGGTGCCGCGCTTTGCCTTTGAGAAGTTCAAGGGTACCGACCCCACGCTCACAACGCGCATGAAAGCCGTGGGCGAGATCATGGCGATCGGCCGCACCTTTGAGGAGGCCTTTGGCAAGGCCATGCGCTCGCTGGAGGACGGGCATCAGGGCATTTGCGCTGGTGGCAAGGAAGGTGCCGATAAGCTGAGCGACGACGAGCTCGCTCAGGCCGTGGGCACCCCGACTGAGCACCGCATCTTCTTTGTGGTCGAGGCCCTGCGTCGTGGCTGGGATGTCGCGCGCATCCATGCCATCTGCGGCATCGATCCGTGGTATCTCAACCGTATCAACGATATGGTGCAGGTCCAGGAGAGCATTCGCGGCCTGCGCGTGGAGGACATCGACGCCGACGCGATGCGCCTGCTCAAGCAGTATGGCACGAGCGATGCCGAGATTGCCGCGCTGACCGGCTCGGACGAGCGCTTTGTTCGCGCTTACCGTAAGGGTCTGGGCGTGGTTCCCAGCATGAAGACGGTCGACACCTGCGCTGCTGAGTTCTCGAGTGCCACGGAGTATCACTACAAGACCTACGAAAACATCTACCGCACGAGCTCGGTCGCCAAGAAGTGCGTTGCCCCCGACGAGACCACGCCGGCAGATAAGCCCAAGGCGATGATTCTGGGTGCCGGCCCCAATCGTATCGGCCAGGGTATCGAGTTTGACTACTGCTGCGTGCACGCGAGCTACGCGCTGGCGGCCCGTGGCTTCGAGACCATCATGGTCAACTGCAACCCCGAGACCGTCTCGACCGACTATGACACGTCCGATCGTCTGTACTTTGAGCCGCTCACCTACGAGGACGTCATGGACGTTATCGATGTTGAGCGCCCCGACGGCGCCGTGGTGACGCTCGGCGGCCAGACTCCGCTTAAGCTGGCGCGCATGCTCGAGGAGAGCGGTGTGAACATCATGGGTACCACGCCCGATGCCATCGATTTTGCCGAGGACCGCGAGCGCTTTGCCGCCCTGCTCGACAAGCTGGGCATTATGTACCCGCCGGCGGGTCAGGCCACCTCGTTTGAGGAGGCCGAGGCCGTGGCTGCGCATATCGGCTACCCGCTGCTGGTTCGTCCGAGCTATGTGTTGGGCGGCCGCGGTATGATGATCGCCTACGATGCCGAGCATCTGCACGATTACATGGCCGAGGCTGCGCGCATTAGCCCCGACTACCCGGTGTACCTCGACCGCTTCCTGGAGGGCGCGATCGAGTCCGATGTCGATGCCCTGTGCGACGGCGAGGAAGTCTACATCGGCGGTATTCTGGAGCATATCGAGGAGGCCGGTATCCACTCCGGTGACTCCGCGACTTGCATTCCGCCGTTTAGCTTTAGCGAGAGTCTGCAGGCGAAGCTCCGCGAGACCACGCGCCGCATTGCGATGGCGCTGGGAGTTCGCGGCCTGGTCAATGTGCAGTATGCCATCAAGGGCGAGACCGTCTACGTGATCGAGGCCAACCCGCGTGCCAGCCGTACCGTGCCGTTTATCTCCAAGGCCACCGGCGTGCCGCTGGCCAAGTGCGCGGCGCGCATCATGGCGGGCGATTCCATCGCGAGCCTGGGCCTGCCGAGCGACGAGCGCCAGCTGGACTGCTTTTGCATGAAGGAAGCCGTTATGCCCTGGGGTCGTTTCCCGGGAGCCGACGTTATCCTGGGGCCCGAGATGAAGTCGACGGGCGAGGTCATGGGTGTCGCCAAGAGCTATCCCGAGGCATACGCCAAGACACAGCTGGCGATTGACTACAAACTGCCCGATCCGAGCGCCGGCAAGGTGTTCATTAGCGTGTGCGATCGCGACAAGCGCCATATCCTTTCGGTCGCCCGTATCCTGCGCTATCTGGGCTTTGACATCTGCTCTACCGAGGGTACGGCGCGCGTGCTGCGTGGAGGCAACGTGACGTGCGAGGTCGTGGAAAAGATCAGCGGCCCACACGACGGCGAGCGCCCCAACATCGGTGACCTTATCGCCGATGGCAAGATCGCGGTAATCATCAATACGCCGTACGGCCCGGGCTCGCGCGGCGACGGCTATCTGTTGCGCACCGAGGCGGTGCGCCGCGGCGTGACCTGCGTGACGGCGATGTCTGCCGCCAACACCTACGTGAGTGCTATCGAGGCGGTGCGCGAGGACCAGCAGGGCCACGGCAGCGCCAACGACATGGGCATGGACGTCATCGCCCTGCAGGACCTGCCGCAGTACACGGTGTAATGTGACCTGGTCGGCCGGGGCGGCAGCCGGACACTTTCTCTCGGAAACTGGGCTTCGCGAAGTTTTCCGAGAGAAAGGTCCGCCTCCCGCCCCGGCCTGCGGTGACTCGGTTGCACCATGTGCTGCAGAAGGGGCTTTGCGCGATGACTAGGGCTGAGAAATAAAGTGAGCGTGGGATCTGCCGTTCGAATGAACGGCAGATCCCACGTTAATATTTCAGCCAACGTACGTCATAGCAATTCCCGGTAGGTCGCAGGGCGCTTCGCGGGCGGGCCAGTCTTTATCTGAACGACTTTGCGAAGCAACCGGAGTGAAGATAAAGCCTGGCCCGCCCGCGAAGCGCCACAAAGACCGCAGGGACGGGAGCAGCTATACTACTCTCAGTAGTTAAGGGTCGCGGATTGGCCGCGTCACCGCTCTCAACAGGAGGTCTTTGTTTATGGCAGATCAAAAGCCGGTTGTCGGGATCATCATGGGTTCCAAGTCCGATCTGGGCGTTATGGAAGGCTGCACCGCCGAGCTCGAGGCGCTCGGTGTGCCCTATGAGCTCGTGATTGCCAGCGCGCACCGTACGCCGGCGAAGGTCCACGAGTGGGCTTCGACTGCCGCCGACCGTGGCATCAAGGTGATTATCGCCGCAGCCGGCAAGGCCGCGCACCTGGGCGGTGTCGTGGCTGCCTTTACGCCGCTGCCGGTTATCGGCGTGCCTATGAAGACGAGTGATCTGGGCGGCATGGATTCGCTGCTGTCGATGGTGCAGATGCCTTCGGGCGTGCCTGTGGCATGCGTTGCCATCAACGGCGCCAAGAACGCTGCCATCTACGCCACGCAGATTCTGGGTGCTTGCGATCCCGAGTATCGCGCAATTATCGAGAAGATGAAGCAGGAGATGGCTGACGCCTAAGCGGCTTGCCGTTCCGTTGTAATCATAGGGAGAGTCATGTCCGACTATCAGGGAAAACGTTTCTCGGCTTCTCATATCCCCGATCCATCCAAGTCGGGATCGGCCCGCTCCATGCAGCAGGGTCGGGCATCCTCTCCTCAACAGGCTCGTGCGCCGCGCCCCGTAACGCCGACGTCCCATCGCCGTCAGGATACGCCGGCTGCGTTTCGCCCCTCGTCATATGGCACGGCAAAGAAGCAGGCCCGGTCGACGAGGCAACCGAGCGGCGCTCCGTCCAGCTACACCGAGCCGCCGCGTAAGAAGCGCCGCTCCATCATCCCCATTCTGCTCATCATCGTGGGCATCGGTCTGATTGTCGCCGCTGCCGCCATCTTTATCAATGCTCAGATTGGCTATAAGCAGGCAAGCGATTCGTACCAGAAAATCGAGAAGCAGTACGTGAGCGATAAGGATGCGAGCGGCGTGCCGATTGTCGATTTTGACGCTCTTGCTAAGGCAAATCCCGAGATCGTGGGATGGATTTATGTGCCGGATACCAACATCAACTATCCCGTGGTGCAGGCCAAGGACAACTCTAAATACCTCAACACGCTGTTTGACGGTACGTCCAATGCATCGGGTGCGATTTTCTTGGACTTCGAAGATGTCGCGCCGGGCATGGTGGACCAGCAGACGACAATCTACGGCCACCATATGAACGACGGATCGATGTTTAATGTGATCTCGGACACCACCGACCAGGCGACGTTCGACAGCATCGAGTACGTGTACTACATCACGCGCGATGGCACGTATAAGCTGAGACCGCTGGCGACCAAGGTGGTTGAGGATACGTACTCCAAGGCGCGCGCGACCAACTTTGAGGGCGACGACGGGCTGACGAATTATCTGTCCGAGATGCTCGATGGCGCCTCGGCCGTGGCGAGCGATGCCACCGATCGTGCCGCTTCGGCAACCAAGGTCGTAACACTTGTGACCTGCCGCTCACTGTCATTTAGCAATACGCGCGCAGTCATGGTACTCACGCCGGTCGAGGAATAAGCGGTTCGAGAGTAGCTAATTTGGGACGGGGCTCTTTTAGCTACCCCGGATATGCAGAATGATTTTGCTGGGTTAGGTGACGGGGGTAGCTAAAAGAGCCCCGTCCCAAATTAGCTACTCGACGACGCTAAAAAGGAGAAATGATGCTTGAGAACGGCAAATTGATGCCTTCGGTCGATGCGTGGCTGCGCGAAGCCAAGGCCGACGCTTCGGCGCCGGCGTGTGGCATGTACCTGACGCACAATGGCGTGGTGCGTGCGACACCCAAGTCCGAGGCGCGCGGTGTCGAGACCGATGGCGTGGCGCCGGACCACAAGGTGGGCGGCATGGTGTTTGGCTACGACGCCAGCAAGGTACAGGCTGCCATCGAGGCGACGCGCACGATGCCGGGTATCGGCTATGTGCGCGTATGGCTGGCGAGCGGCGAGCTTGCCGTGGGCGACGATATCATGCTCGTGCTCATTGGCGGAGACATTCGCCCGCATGTGGTCGATGCCCTGCAGGCGCTCGTCGGCACTATCAAGAACGAGTGCGTGAGCGAGGTCGAGCGCGAAGCGTAACGCCTAGCCGGCAACCCGTGTACGTCTATAGCAAAAGCTCGCTGGCAGTTCATGTAGATCTGCCAGCGGGCTTTGGTGTGTTGGGGCTGTTTTGTGCCGGCGCTCGCTACACGCGCGTGGCGTCCTTGGGGCTCATGGTCATGCTCTGGAAGCGATTTTCCATATACTCGTTATCGAAGTACTTTCCGTAGAACTGCGCAACGGGAATATCGCTGGCCGTGCCGTTGACACGCTGGTACCAGTAGTCGAGCGATTGCAGCGTCATGACGCCGTCGACCAGCATGATGATGGTAAAGATGACGGTGGCTGAGTAGCGACTCTTCCAGGGAATCATGTTAATGAGCTTGAGCAATCTGGGCAGCAGCAGCTTGATCCAGATGAGTCCGCCCAGACCCCACAGGCAGGCGAAGCCCGTGCAAGTGCGACCGCCCGTAAGCACGGCGAGCGGATCGGGCATGCCAAAGAGCTTCATATGCGAGTAGCTCCACGAGACCACACCGAACGAGGTCTGCATAAACCAGCCTACAAAGACCTCAAAGCTTGCGCCAAGCAGGGCGCTCACCAAAAAGATAATGATGGGGTTCTTTTTGTAGAAGCGGTTGAGCACCATGGTCATGAGTACGGCGCCAAATCCGTAGATGGGGCTGAAGGGGCCAAATAGCATGCCGGCGCGGTTCTGGTAGACGCCTGGATCGTCGACCGTCATGTGCCAGATGTCCTCCAGGATCAGGCCGAGCACGCAGCAGACAAAGAATACCCAGAACAGGTTGAAGTAGTTGAGCTTAATGTAGCCCTCGCCGGTCTCATCGCGGCCGAGCATGCCCTCGGCGGCGGCGTCGCGATCGAGCATCTCCTGCAGGCGGCGCTGCAGTTCGCGCTCCTGACGAAGCGTGGGGTCAACAGTGGCCGAAAGCGCGACGAGGATGCCGAGCTGGATGGCGGGGCGCAGCAAGAACGGCCCGATACCCTGGAGCATCACGTCGACCAAAAGCTCAATGACGGTAAGTGCGATAAGGATATAGGACAGGCGCGCGGCGTTGCGGCGCTGGTTCTTGATGAGGTCCAGGCCAAAGATGATCAAGATGACCGCGCTCGCCGCCGAGAGCATGATGCCGGCGACGATAAGGCCGACCGCGACGAGCGTGTTGTCGCCGAGCTTGGCGGCGGCGTTGCCGTTGATGAGCGCGGTGATGACCTGCCACATAAAAGCGCCGACCGAAGGGAGCGTGCCTACGCCGGACAGGATGCACAGGACGGCGTACACCTTAATGATGAGGGGAATCTTCTTGACCTCCGTGGCGCTGGGGACGCTGGGGTCGAGTTCGTTTCGATCCATACGGAACCTTTCTCGTTTTGTTGTAGGTTACAAGGATACGCCGCCGACCTGCTTAAAGACAGGACGAATGGCCCAATTGCAGCAATGTAAGCCCTAACGGTGGGCGAGACGCGTCGCGACGGAAACATACGGGACCGTTGGCCCCGAGGGCGGGTTGCCCGATAAAATGTTTGGCCGCAAAACGGATTATAAGCTCGGTGGGCTTTTAAAAACCGCTGTTCATGCGCGGGAGTGCTTGTCTTGCCGTGCGTATAATAGGGCAGGTAACGCCAAATAACGAGGCTCTGAGGGGATGCCATGTCTCAAGAAACCATCCGCGCGGCCGAGCGTGCTACAGGACGGGTGACGACCATGTCGACGTATGATCCGGACTCCGACCAGCTGCATGAGGAATGCGGCATCTTTGGTGTGTGGGCACCCGATCGCGACGTGGCTCGACTGACGTACTTTGGTCTGCGTGCGCTGCAGCATCGCGGCCAGGAATCGGCGGGAATCGCCGTGGGCGATGGCGGCACGGTTATGGTTCGCAAAGACCTGGGACTGCTCGATCGCGTGTTCTCCAACGCCGACCTGTCGACGCTCTCCGGCCAGTTGGCTGTGGGCCACGTGCGCTATGGTACCGCCGGCGCCAAGAGCTGGGAAGCCTCGCAGCCGCATCTTTCCACCATCAACAGCGTCATCATCGCGCTTGCGCACAACGGCACCCTGGTTAACACTGACGAGCTGCGCCGCCAGCTGATCGAGCTCGGCGTGCCGTTCCTCTCCAATTCGGATTCCGAGGTCGCGACCAAGCTCATTGGCTACTTTACCCAGCGTACGGGCCACCTGCGCGAGGGCATTCGCAAGACCATGGAGCTCGTGCGCGGCGGCTACGCCATGACGCTCATCAACGAGCAGGCACTCTACGCTTTCCGCGACCCACATGGCATTCGTCCGCTGGTGCTGGGCAAGCTCGTGGACGAGGGCCTGGACCAGGCCGACGCCGCATCCGTTTCGCAGCTACCGTCGCAAGACGACGCCGCGACGGTCGACGCTGCCGCTCATGTCACGCGCGCTGGCGGCTGGGTCGTTGCCTCCGAGACATGTGCACTCGATATCGTGGGCGCCGAGTATGTCCGTGATGTCCGTCCCGGCGAGATCTTGCGCATCAGTGCCGAGGGCCTGGTATCCGAGCAGGGTGTGCCCGCTGCCGAAGAGCCCGCTAACTGCATCTTTGAGCAGGTCTACTTTGCCCGCCCCGACTCCATCATGAATGGCAAGAGCGTCTACGCCTGCCGTTACGACATGGGTCGTCAGCTGGCACACGAGGAGCCCGTCGATGCCGACCTGGTCATCGGCGTGCCCGACTCCGGTCTGCCGCCTGCGGAGGGTTATTCGCGCGAGAGCGGCATTCCCTTTGGCGAGGGCCTCATCAAGAATCGCTATGTGGGCCGTACGTTTATCGAGCCCACGCAGGAGCTGCGTGCCATGGGCGTGCGCATGAAGCTCAATCCGCTGCGCGACAATATCGAGGGCAAGCGCCTGGTCGTCATCGACGACTCCATCGTACGCGGCACCACCATGGTGCAGCTCGTCAAGATGCTGCGCAACGCCGGCGCCAAGGAGATTCACATCCGCATCAACTCGCCCGAGGTCATCTGGCCGTGCTTCTACGGCATCGATACCGACGTGCAGTCGCAGCTCATCAGCGCTAACAAGACGGTCGATGAGATCTGCGAGTACATTGGCGCCGATTCGCTGGCCTTCCTTTCGGTCGAGGGCCTGCTGAAGGTCATGCCCAAGGGCGGCTACTGCGATGCGTGCTTTACCGGCCGTTATCCCGTGGCGATTCCCGAGAGCTTTGGCCGCGACAAGTTTATGGAGGGCTTTAAGCCCCGCAACCTGGATAAGCCGCTGCACTTTGGCGATGACGCCGTGGTCGAGAAATACGATGACCGCAGCTGGGAAGAGAAGCACGGCGAGGCCTAGAACCTGCCATTTAGGGACAGGTTTATTTTGGTAGGTTTTACCTGCTGTTTTGTTGATTTGGCGGCGCGTGTTGTTACCGTGTGCGCCAACTTGAGGGCAACTATGGGCACTGTTTGGCGTCTGTGTGTCAAACAGTAGTGGGAGAGGAAGGCTCAGATGAGCGACAGCAAGCATGTGACGTATGAGGATGCCGGCGTCGATACCGCCGAGGGCGGCCGCGCCGTCGACGCTATTAAGCAAATGGTTAAGGATACCAACCGTCCCGAGGTTATCGGCGGCATCGGTGGCTTTGGCGGCCTGTTCTCGGCCGCCGCGCTTAAGGATATGGAAGACCCGATCCTGATCAGCGGTACCGACGGCGTGGGCACCAAACTCGTCCTCGCCCAGATCATGGACCGTCACGAGACGGTGGGCCAGGACCTGGTCGCCATGTGCGTCAACGACATTTTGGCTTCGGGCGCCGAGCCGCTCTTCTTTTTGGACTATGTTGCCATCGGCCACATCGAGGCCGAGCACATGGCAAAGATCATCAAGGGCGTGGCAGACGGCTGCAAGCTCGCGGGCTGCGCGCTCGTGGGCGGCGAGATGGCCGAGCACCCGGGCGTCATGGCTCCCGCCGACTACGACCTCGCCGGCTTTACCGTGGGTGTCGTCGACCGTCCCAAGATGCTCGACCCCGCCAACGTCCGCCCCGGCGACGTGATTCTGGGCCTTCCCTCCACCGGCGTGCACTCCAACGGCTACTCGCTCGTGCGTAAGGTCATCGGCGTTGACGGCATCAAGCCTGGTACGCCCGAGGCCGCCGCTAAGGCCGAGGAGCTGAGCCGTCCGCTCGAGGAGCTCGGCGGCGCATCACTGGCAGACGCTCTGCTGGCCCCCACGCGCATCTACGTCAAGCCGATTCTTGAGCTGCTCCGCGGCGGCGCTCCGGTGCACGCCATCGCCCATATCACCGGCGGCGGCATCACCGAGAACCTTAACCGTGCGCTGGCCGACGACGTCGACGCCGTGGTCACCCGTAATGGCGCCGAGATGGGCTGGGACGTTCCGCCCGTCATCACCTATGTTTCGCGCCAGGCCGAGCTTACGCCCAACGAGGCATGCAAGACCTTCAACATGGGCGTCGGCCTGTGCCTGATTGTCGCTCCCGAAGATGAGGCCGCGGTAACCGATGCCCTGGTCGCGCTGGGCGAGAAGCCGTTCCGCGTGGGCGAATGCGTCGAGGGCTCCGGTAAGGTCGTGTACTCCGATGAGCGCTAACGAGCAGATGACTGCCGCCGAGGGCTTGGGTTTTGCGCCCTATACCCGTCCGACCGGCACCGATACCACCGAGCCGCTCAAGATCGGCGTGCTCATCAGCGGTTCGGGCACCAACCTACAGGCGCTGATCGACCTGATCGCCGCCGGCAAGCTCAATGCTTCGATCGAGCTCGTGGTGTCGAGCCGTCCTTCGGCCAAGGGCCTGCAGCGTGCAGAGCGTGCGGGTATCCAGACGCTGACGCTCTCCAAGGATGTCTACGCCGACCCTATCGCCGCCGACGAGATTATTGCGCACGAGCTTCTCGAGCGCGGCTGCGAGTATGTGGTCATGGCTGGCTACATGCGCATGGTGCATACGCCGCTGCTGGCGGCGTTCCCCAACCGCGTTGTCAATCTGCATCCGGCGCTGCTGCCGAGCTTTACCGGTGCGCATGCGATCGACGATGCCTTTACGCGCGGCGTCAAGGTGACCGGTGTGACCGTGCATTTTGCCAACGAGGTCTACGACAACGGCCCCATCATTGCCCAGCGCGCGCTGGCCGTTGAGGAAGGCTGGGATGTCGACACACTCGAGGAGCACATCCATGCGATCGAGCACGTGCTGTATCCCGAAGTCGTGCAGATGCTCGCTGACGGCCGCGTCCACGTGTTGGAGAGCGGTAAGGTTGCAATTGATCCGGCGCGCCATCGTGCGTAAAAGGATTCGCTTGGTTTTCCTTGCGACGTAAACTATCAAAAAAGCTGATTGGGGCATATGGAATCACATGTGCCCCAATCAGCTTAATACCTCTTTGATTTTGGGCTTTGGATAACGTGACGGGCACCATTCCCATTCCAAGAAATCCGATAGGGCCTCGTCCGTGTGTGGGCGGGGCCCTTTTGCGTGGCCTTTTATGTTTGCTATACTGCTAGCAAGTAGAAAGGAGCCGCTATGGGTGCAGCAACGGTGCAGCTCAACACACGAATCGATCCTATGCTCAAGGCTGGTGGCGATGCGGTCCTGACACGCAATGGATTGGGGCCGAGCGATGCCGTTCGTGCGCTTTGGGCCTATCTTGTCGAGCATCAAGCGTTGCCGGGATTTATGGTGACGGATAAGCGCGAGGCGCCCCGCGCGGAGAGCCTGGCTGAGCAGGGGTGTGGCCTAGCTTTTTCATCGCTGGGGTTAAATGCTTCGGATTTTGCGCCAGTTGGATCATCTGCGGAAGATTGGGATGCCGTACGAGATGATATGTATGACACGATGATTGCCGATATTGAGGCGAATTGTCGATGATCGAGGCAAAGCATCTCTTGGTAGATACGAACGTTTGGCTCGATTATTACCTGCAAGAGGGGGCGTTCGACGAAGCGAAGAGATTAGTTGAACTGGCCGAGGCGGGAAAGATTGACCTTCTGTACACGCCCACGACGGCAAAGGATGTGTTCTATATCCTGCCTCGGCGTCTGGCTCGGCGGAATGCGAATGGGATTAACGTTTCGTTTGCCTCGGCGTCATGGGCCTGCATCGAGCATATGATGCAGGTGGCAACTGCCTCTCCGCTTTCGTTGGCAGAGTGCGAGATGGCGCGCATGCTTGGCAAGCGCATGCCGGATCTCGAAGACAACCTCATCATCGCTTCGGGCGAGACGGCAGATGTTGACTACGTGGTCACGAGCGATCGGCGCATGCTGGAGGCGATGCCCGAGGTGTGCTTGACGCCTGCCCGCGCACTCGAGATGATTGGGATCCTCGGCTAACCTTGCCTGTCTGGTTTCGCTATCATATGGGGCATTGTGAACCTCATGCAACTTTGGAGGACGGTATGGCGGATAACGCCGAGATGCTATTCGCGCCTGAGCTGGTGTTTTTTGATTGGGAGTGCGCGACGCCGGATGAGGTGTTTGCGCGACTCGAGGGCGAGCTTGCTCCGCACGGCTACATTGCGTCCGGTTGGCTCGATGCCGTCCGTACGCGCGAGGACATCTATCCCACGGGCCTCGCCATGCCGGCGGCCAATATTGCCATTCCGCATACCGATCCGGGGTTTGTGGCTAAGCCCTATATCGCGGTGGTGAAGCCCTCCGCGCCCGTGACGTTCAATGCTATGGCGGGCATGGGTGCCCCCGTGCCGGCGCAGATCATCATCAATCTGGGTATTGCCGAGCCGGGCGGCCAGGTCGAGGCCCTGCAAGCGCTTATGAATATCTTTATGGATGCCGACGCCGCAGCCGACGTGCTCGGTCAGACTTCGTCCCAGGGCATGGTCGACGCCATCCGCCGCCACTTCTAGGGCCGGCATTTGGGGACTGTCCCTAACTGCCGGCAGAAAAGGAACGTCCCTAGCTGTCGGAGCTGTCCCCTTTGCACCAAAATGGTGCAGATTGACCTGTCTCCCATGCACCAGGTGTGCCGCGGGGCTGCGTTGTGACACAATGACGTTTGTTCGATTCGTGATGCGAAAGGCCAACTATGGCAAATAAGAAAAAGAACTCCGAGGCCGCGCCGACGCCCGAGCAGCAGGCCCGCGCCGCCTCCAGCTCTCGCAAGAAGCAGCGCAAGACCTATGTGTCCAAGACCGTCAAGATCGTTCTGGTGGTTATCGGCGTGCTGGCAATGCTGCTTTCCGTCTCGGCCATGGCGTGCTCCGGTTTGATGTCGCAGACCGAGAACAATAACTCGGGTTACAAACTGACCGGCGGTGTGGCTGCTACCGTCAACGGAACCAATCTCACCGAGGACACCGTAACCAAGCAGATCATGAGCATGCGCACGTCCTACGGCTACACCAAGGATGAGGATTGGGCGCAGTATCTGGTTGACAACGACCTGACGCCCAAGAAGTACCGCAAACAGCTCATCGATTCCTATACGCAGCAGATTCTGCTCCAGCAGGCGCAGAAGGAGAACGGCGTGACGGTTTCGGACGAGGAAGTAGAGAAGGCTTGGAAGGACGCCTGCAAGAGCGCGGGCGGCGCCAAGACCTTTAAGGAGACCCTTAAGACCTACGGCTATACCGAGGACACCTACAAGGACTCGCTCAAGGAGAGCCTGGCGCAGCAGAAGCTTAAGGATACCGTTGCTCCCACCAGCAAGCCCAAGGACAGCGAGATTGTCGATTACATTAACGAGAACCTGTCTAACTACAACGATGCCCGCCGCTCGTCGAACATCCTGATCAAGGTTGATTCCGACGCTTCCGACGAGGACAAGGCCGCCGCCAAGGCCAAGGCGCAGGAGTGCCTGGATAAGATCAACTCCGGCGAGCTGAGCTTTGAGGATGCCGTGAAGCAGTATTCCGACGACACCGGTTCCAAGGAGAAGAAGGGTGACGTGGGCTGGGATAAGCTCACCACCTTTGTCGACAGCTACCAGACGGCGCTCGAGGGCCTTAACAAGGGCGATATGAGCGATGTGGTCGAGTCGACGTATGGCTACCACATCATCAAGTGCACCGACTACTTCCATGTCGATGGCCAGGTCGATGACATCAATCAGGTGCCCAAGGCTATTAAGAAGTACGTTTCCAATGTGGTGAAGACCCAGGCATCGGGCACGGCATACAACGAGTGGCTGGAGAAGTACACGAAGGATGCCGACATTACCGTCAACCCCATGCCCAAGGACGTGCCCTATAACGTGAGCCTGAAGGGCGTCACCAAGAGCTCGACCGACGATTCGTCGACGACTGAGTAATCAAGGGGCGGTGCTCGTGCGAGTGCCGCCCATGTTATTGAGGAGGATTTGCAGATGACCAACGAAGAGCTGCAGCAGGAAATGATTGCCGCCATGAAGGCCAAGGACAAGGTTCGCCTGTCTATCATTCGCCAGGTCAAGGCCGAGGTTAAGAACATCGAGGTCAACGAGCGACGCGACGTGACCGAGGAAGACGTCAACAGCATGATCAAGCGTCTGATTAAGCAGACAAGCGAGACGTTGGAGATGTCCATCAAGGCCGGTACCGATCAAGATCGTACCGACAACCTAACCGAGCAGGTCAAGATTCTGGAGAGCCTGCTGCCCGCCCAGGTTTCGGGCGAGGAGCTCGAGACGCTGATTGAGCAGGTCATCGCCGAGCTGGGCGCCACATCCAAGAAGCAGATGGGCCAGGTTATGGGGGCGCTCGGCAAGGCCACCGGCGGCAACTTCGATAAGCCTGCAGCCGCCAAGATTGTCGGCGGCAAACTCGTGTAATTTGTTACGCGGTTTTACCAAACCGCGTAACGGCTCGACGCTGCAAACCCGTACACGCGGCAATCTGACGTTCAATTTCAAGGGCGCGACCATGAGGTCTGCGCCCTTTCATTTCACGTCACCTTGCTCGCGTGTACGGGTTTTCGCTGACTTATGCTCAACAAGGGCGGTTGTATTATTTTCGGGTCTTGAGGGGTATGGCCGTCATGGTCGCGCCCCTTTTTGGTGGGCTGGGCACTCATTTAAGCCTGTCCCCAATGAGTGGGTTAAAGGTTGCGGGTTCTTTACGGGAATGCAGTGTGGGCTGCGGAAACGTGGTTCTTTCCGTAAAATAGAGCAATTCGTGTAAGCACAGGGAAGGGATATTCATGGCAGACATGATCGAGATCAAGCATCTCAACAAGTACTTTGGCGACCTGCATGTGCTCAAAGATATCAACCTCACCGTCAAGCGCGGCGAGAAGCTCGTAATGATCGGGCCTTCCGGCTCGGGCAAGTCCACGCTCATCCGTTGCGTCGATTATCTGGAGGAGCCCACGTCGGGCGAGGTCATCATCGACGGTACGCCGCTCACCAAAAAGAATCACCTGGAGATGGCTCGCAAGTACAGCTCCATGGTGTTTCAGCAGTTCAACCTATATCCCAACATGACGGTGCTGGGCAACCTGACGCTCGCGCCCATCAAGCTGCAAAAGAAGAGTAAGGAGGAGGCGACCGAGATCGCCATCGCCGCGCTCAAGCGCGTCGGCATGGCGCATAAGGCCGGCGAGTATCCGCAGAACCTCTCGGGCGGTCAGCAGCAGCGCATCGCCATTGCCCGTGCCCTGTGCACCAAGCAGCCCATCATCCTGTTTGACGAGCCGACCTCGGCGCTCGACCCCGAGATGGTCCAGGAAGTCCTGGACGTTATGATTGAGCTCGCGCAGGAGGATATCACCATGATCTGCGTGACGCACGAGATGGGCTTTGCGCGCCAGGTGGCCGACCGCGTCATCTTTATGGAGGACGGCCGCATCCTGGAGGAGGGCACACCCGAGCACTTCTTCGATAACCCCGAGAACCCGCGCTGCCGCGAGTTTCTGTCCAAGATTCTGCACTAGGCGCGGTGATGGACATGACGGATATGACGAGGGCGGCCGTGTCGCGCCGCCACTTTTTGCAGCTGGCGGGCGCCGGTATGCTCGCGCTGACGGGGACCGCGCTTACCGGTTGCGGCAACTCCACCGGCGGTGAGGACTCCGACAAGGGGTCTAAGCTTGCGGCCATCAAGTCGCGTGGCCATCTGAATGCCGGCGTTAAGAAGGACGTTCCCGGCTACGGCTATTACGACACCGCCAAGGGCCGCTTTGAGGGCATGGAGGTCGATTTGTGCTACCAGATCGCCGCTGCCGTCTTTGGCGTGAGCTACAAGGAGGCCCGTGCCCATGAGCTTGTCGAGTTTACTGACGTAACGCCCAAGACGCGCGGCCCGCTGATCGATAACGGCCAGCTCGACGTGGTCGCGGCGACCTACACCATCACCGACGAGCGCAAGAAGAGCTGGGATTTCTCGACGCCGTACCGCACCGACTACGTGGGACTCATGGTCAAGAAGCGTTCGGGCTTTACCTCGATTGAGGACCTGGACGGCAAAGTCATTGGCGTGAGCCAGGGTGCAACCACGCAGGGCCTGATCGAGCAGATGATCAAGGACAACGGCTTTAGCTGCAAGCCCGAGTTTAGGGCCTTTAGCGGCTACCCCATCATTAAGAGTTCGCTCGATGCCGGCAATATCGACGTCTTTGCCATGGACCGCTCCACGCTGGCCGGTTACATGAACGAGACCGTTGAGCTGCTGCAACCCGAGGTCAAGTTTGGCGAGCAGGGCTACGGCGTGGCGACCAAGAAGGGCTGTGATCTTTCGGCCGTGGTCGATCAGGTGATATGCGATCGCCTGGCCGACGGCTGGCTCGACCAAGAGGTTAAGACCTGGGGTCTTGTATAGGCGCATCGTCCAAGGAAGGAATCAAATGCTCGAAGGATTGTTTGACGCCGACCGCTGGTCGACGACATTCCAAAACATGGGGCCCTTCTGGGAGGGCTTTGGCGTGACGCTGCAGGTGGTCGTTGCCGGCCTGCTGCTGTCGCTGGTGCTGGGCACGCTGCTTGGCGTGTTCTCTACCACTCGTTCTCGCGTTCTGCGCGCCATAAGCCGCGTGTACGTGGAGTTTTACCAGAACACCCCGCTGCCCGTGCAGGTGCTCTTTATGTACATGGCCGGTCCGCAGTTTTTGCAGGCCATAACCGGTGCCGACCAGCCGGTGCGTATCGCGCCGTTTGTGCTGGGCTTCTTGGGCGTGGGCCTGTATCACGCTGCCTACATTTCGGAGGTCATCCGCACCGGTATCGAGGCCGTTCCGCGTGGCCAGATGGAGGCGGCCCAGAGCCAGGGCTTCACCCGTGCGCAGGCATACTGCTACATCGTGCTGCCCCAGACGTTCAAGATCATTCTGCCGCCGCTGTGTAACCAGGCGCTCAACCTGGTCAAGAACACGTCGGTGCTGGCGCTTGTGGCCGGCGGCGACCTTATGTACCGTTCCGACAACTTTGTGAGTCTGTACGGTTACCTGCAGGGATACATCGTCTGCTGCCTTATGTACTTCATCATCTGCTTCCCGCTCGCCATGCTGGTGCAGTGGCTCGAGCGCCGCTCCAAGGAGCGTCCGCGCGGCGTGAGCCTGGCCGAGCTGGGGCTCGACAACGTAGAGGAGGCCTAGCGCATGGAAATCTTCAACGCGACCAACCTGCTCTACATCTGGAGCGGCTTTGTTAAGACGATCGAGATCTCGGCGCTGTCGATCTTTTTCTCGCTCATCTTTGGCACGGTGCTGGCGCTCGTTAAAAGCTACGCGCCCCGTCCATTCCGTATTTTGGTGAGCGCCTATATCGAGCTGTTCCGTTGCACGCCAAACTTGCTGTGGATCCTGTTTATCTACTTTACGGTGCAGGGTTTGGACATTGTGATTTCGACCATCGCCTTTACGCTGTTTACCAGCGCCGTTATGGCCGAGATTGTGCGCGGCGGCCTCAACTCGATTCCGCGCGGCCAGTTTGAGGCGGCGCAGAGCCAGGGCTTTGGCTTCTTTGCCACCATGCGCTACATCATTCTGCCGCAGACGTTTAAGACGATCATTCCGGCGCTGTTTAGCCAGTGCACGACCGTCATCAAGGACAGCTCGTATCTTTCGGGCATTAACGTGGCCGAGCTCATGTACACGGCAAACGTCGTGATGGCCCACGCGATCGACCTGTCGCAGGTGCTTATGCTCTACGGCCTGGTGTTTGCGATGTACTTTGTGCTCAACTTTGGTATCTCGCTGCTGGTGAGGGCATATCAACATCGCATTGTGGCCGCATAGTCCCGTTTCCCCAAGCACGGCACCTTGCCCCTCAATCGTCGCTTGCGTACATTTAGTACGCGGCGCTCCGCTTTCGGGGCAATCTGTCGCACTTGGGAAACCAGGACGAAGGTGGGGGCAAAATGAATGTGACAAAGGGACTGTCCCTTTGTCACATAGAGAAAGGAATCGCGATGAGCGATCTGGAGAACAAGAAGAATCCTGTGGTCATTACCATCGCGCGCGACTTTGGCGCCGAGGGCCACGAGATTGGCCGCATGCTTGCCAACGAGTTGGGAATTCCGCTGTACGACAACGAGCTGCTGGTGCGTGCGTCGATGCGCGCGGGTGAGTCGCTCGATAAGATGGCCGCCTATGACGAGCGTCTGGCCGTGGAGAACATGGCGTTTCTGCCCGACCGCTACGATGCGCGTTCGTACTCGGACAAGTTGTTCCAAAAGATGAGCCAGGTGATTTTGGACCTGGGCGAGACCGAGAGCTGCATTATCGAGGGTCGCCTGTCCGATTACCTGCTGCGTAACAACCCTAATCACATTGCCGTGTTGGTGACCGCACCCTTTGAGGACCGCGTCGAGATCGTGCGCAAGAAGCGTGGGCTCAACAAAAAGAAGGGCGCCAAGCTGGTCAAGCAGCAGCAGAAGGCACGCGAGGCGTTCTATAAGCGCTACAGCGCCGGAAAGTGGAAAATGACGAGCGGCAAGGATATCGTCGTCAACCGCGCCAAGCTGGGCCGCGAGGGCTGCAAAGACGTCATAGCCGCTGCCTACCGCTACAAGGTGGCGCAGCTCGAAGGCTAGCCGACCAAAAGCCATCACAAAGGTGCCCGTTCCCTTTATGGTGATCGGGCGGCCGGCATAGAAAAAGTCCCCGCCGGGCGTGTGCCCGACGGGGACTTTGCCGTTTGGTGGTTAGCGCTGCAGGTGATTACTCACCCAGCAGGCTCTTGGTGATGGAAGCGGCGGCCTTCTTGCCGGCGCCCATCGCCAGAATGACCGTAGCGGCACCGGTAACGATGTCGCCGCCGGCCCAGATGCGGGGATCGGTGGTCTGGCCGGTCTCCTCGTCGGCGACGATGTAGCCCCACTTGTTGAGCTCCATCTTGCCGCCGATCTTGGCAGCGAAGGGGTTGGCGTTGGTACCGATAGCCGAGATCGCGACGTCGCAGGGGATCTCCTCGATGGCGCCCTCGATGGGCACCGGGCGACGACGGCCGGACTCGTCGGGCTCACCGAGCTCCATCTTCTGGACCTTGACGGCGCACACGGAGCCGTCCTCGCCAGCGACAAACTCGAGCGGGGAGACGAGCGGCAGAACCTCGACGCCCTCGGCCTTAGCATGGTGCAGTTCGGCGCGACGGCAGGGCATCTCGTCCTCGGTACGACGGTAGGCGATGATGGCGTGCTCGGCGCCCAGGCGCTTGGCGGTACGGACAGCGTCCATAGCCACGTTGCCGCCGCCAAAGACGACGACGTTCTTGCCGTGCTTGGTGGGGGTGTCGTACTCGGGGAACTTGTTGGCCTTCATCAGGTTCACGCGGGTGAGGTACTCGTTTGCGAAGAAGACGTTGGGCAGGTTCTCGCCGGGGACGTTGAGGAACTTGGGCAGGCCAGCGCCGGTCGCCACGTAGATGGCGTCGAAGCCCTGCTCGAACAGCTCATCGGCCGTGGCCATGTTGCCCACGACGGAGTTGTACTCAAACTTGACGCCCATGTCCTCAAGGCCGTCAATCTCGCGCTTGACGACCGCCTTGGGCAGACGGAACTCGGGGATGCCGTAGACCAGCACACCGCCGCCGGTGAAGAAGGCCTCAAAGACGGTAACGTCAAAGCCGTTGCGGGCGAGCTCGCCGGCGCAGGTGATGCCGGACGGGCCGGAGCCGACGACGGCGACCTTCTTGCCGTTCTTGGGAGCCATCTTGGGCGTGGAGGCGAGCTCGGGGCGGTCACCCAGGAAGCGCTCGAGCTGGCCGATGGCCACGGGCTCGGACTTCTTACCACGGATGCACTTGCCCTCGCACTGGTTCTCCTGCGGGCAGACGCGACCGCAGATGGCGGGAAGCATGGAGTCCTCGCGGATGGTATCGAGGGCGCCGCCAAAATCTTTCTCGCGGATCTGCTCGATAAAGCGGGGGATGTTGATGTTGACGGGGCAACCCTCAACACAGAACGGCTTCTTGCAGTTGAGGCAGCGCTCGGCCTCGGCCAGCGCCATCTCCTCGGTGAAGCCCTTGTCGACGGGGCGGAAGTCGCAGGCGCGCTCGGCGGCCGGCTCCTCGTTATCGGGGGTGCGGGGCGACTTCATATCGGCAACGAAACGACCGTTAACTAGTGGCATGCGCAGCTCTTTTCCTCATAGGCCTTGAGGGACTCGCCCTCTTCGGAACGGTAAGCGGCCTGGCGGGCACGAAGGTCATCCCAGTCGACCAGGGTGGCATCGAAGTCGGGGCCGTCGACGCAAGCAAACTTGGTCACGCCGCCCACCTCGACGCGGCAGCAGCCGCACATACCGGTGCCGTCAACCATGATGGGGTTGAGCGACGCGGTGATGGGGGTGTCGTACTTCTGGGCGGTGAGGGTCGAGAACTTCATCATCGGAACGGGGCCGACGCAGAAGACCTGGCTCACGGCCTTGTCCTGCAGCAGGCGCTCCAGCGGAGCGGTGACAACGCCCTGCTCGCCGTAGGAACCGTCGTCGGTGGTGATGTGGATGTGGTCCTCGTCGAGGAGCTCGCGGAACTGGTCCTCCATGAGCAGGAGGTCCTTGGTGCGAGCGCCCATGATGGCGTGCACCTCGTGGCCGGTCTCGACCAGGTGCTTGGCGACCGGGAAGGCAATTGCCAGGCCGACGCCGCCGCCAATGACGGCGCAGGGGCCCTCGGCCATCTCGGTGGGAACGCCCAGCGGGCCCACGACGTCGCGCAGCGACTCGCCGGCCTCGTAGGTGGAAAGCATCTCGGTGGTCTTGCCGATCACCATGAAGATGAACTCGACCCAGCCCTCGTCACCGTTCCAGCCGGCCAGGGTAAACGGGACACGCTCGCCCGTCTCGTTGGCGCGAACCATGAGGAACTGTCCAGCGTGCGCATGCTTGGCGATTGCAGGCGCCTCGATGCGGAACTTGAACACCTTCTCCGAGAACTGCGTCTTCTCCAGGATCTTATACATAGAACCCCTCTCTTGTTAGGGCAACCGAACCGTGCCTCCACGGAAATGGACGGCAGCCCGAATAAAACCGTACGCGCACAGGCGTTGTGCAGACATACGGTGTAAATTATACCCTCATGGACATGTTGCTTACGTGTATCTTTGGCAGGCGGGAAAAGTGATCTAGCACAAAGAGACAGGTTTATTTTGGCGGGTTTTATCAGATAAAACGACAAAAGGGGCCGGCCTTGCACATCGGTGAGGCCGGCCCCTTTTGGGGTGTTGGGTATGTATGGCGGCACAGGGTTTATTGCGATGCGGCCGCTGCGGCGTTTTCGCATATAAAACCTGCCAAAATAAACGTCCCTTTTTGGTAGGTTTTAGTGCTTGCCGTTGGCAGAGGCGGAGCCGTTGACGTGGTCGCGGGCATAGATTACGCCGTGCACAATCGCCAGGCCGGCGGCGTCGGCGGCGCGGGCGCAGGTGTCCTGGAAGTCCTCGGCCTCGCGGGCGCGCAGCTGCTTGAGCACGTAGTCGGCGACAGCCATCTTGCCGGGAGGGTTGCCGATGCCGGTGCGGATGCGACTAAAGTCGCGGCTGCCCATCTTGTCGATGATGGAACGCAGGCCGTTGTGGCCGGCGTGGCCGCCGCCCACCTTGACGCGCACGTCGCCGGCCGGAATGTCGAGCTCATCGTGGATTACGAGCAGCTCCTCGGCCTTGATTTTGTACTCGCGGCAAAGCTTGGAGATGGGGCCGCCCGAGGTGTTCATGTACGACTGCGGCTTGACCAGCACAATCTGGCGCTTGCCGCCCTCTTCCTCTGGATCGTTGATGTTGATGAGCGCGACCTCGGCGCCGGCCTGGTTTTTCCAGTACGTGACGCCGGCCTGACGCGCCAGCTCGTCGATCGCCTTAAAGCCTGCGTTGTGGCGGGTCTCGGCATACTCATCGCCAGGGTTGCCAAGTCCGGCAACCATGCGAATCTTAAGCGGCTGTGCAGCTGCCATGTGCTTCCTTTCATCGATTTGTCGCCTGCTATGGTGAGCGACCCCGTTGCTGCTGTCAAATGGAGGGTGATTGAGGCTGCATGAGGGCGTTTGGACAGTCGTCGGAAGCCGGGATGGACAGTTAGTTCAGATTTGTATAAACCAAGAGATCTTTGACTGCCAAAATCGGGGCCACGGAACTGTCACGGCGCTTTGGGGAGCACAATTTGTGCTATTTCAGATCTTTTGAGTCTTCAAATGAGGTGATTGGCGCCGGGATGGCGGCAAACCATCTCGACATTAGCCGTCTGTTTATACAAATCTGAACTAACTGTCCAGCCATGCTCGGTAACACTGGGTAAAAGTCTTTTAGACCGGCGCGAGGCCGATTCCGGCCCGCAGGGTGTTGAGCCAGGCGGCCTGACGCTTGCGATAACCCTTGATGCGGTAGCGGAATCGAACTCCCGCAAGTCGATGCATCGTCTGGGCGAAGGCTTCGAGTGCAACAAGGTCCTTCATTTGGTCGCGATTGATAACCAGGACGTGGATACCCATGGCCTTAAGGCCATTGTTGCGATTGCCATCGTGGATGCGAGCGTTTTGAAGCTCATGTCCAATTCCGTTGTATTCGTTGTCGACTCCGGCGGCTGGACAATATAAGTCGCAGATGGCGTAGGGGATGCCCGAGGACATGTTGACCGCAAGGGTGTCGAAATCGATTCGATAGTTGAGCAGCAGGCCTCCCATGGGCAGGCTGCAACACCCGAATCCGCCAAAGCGCATGGGTGCGCCCAGGACGGCGAACATCAATGATTCCGCTGGGGATGCGGATCCGGCCCGGGCGAGTTTGATAGCTGTGCGAAACGAGGCGTAGGAACTACTTTTGGCAAACCGTGCGACCGCCTCGAGCTCTTCGATGGTTGTGGCGGGCTCGCATTTGTAGTGTGCCTGTTCGTAGCGGGTTTCGGATTGCTTTTCGGGTGTCGGTTGATCGCCCTGGCAATCGAGATCGTCCATCGTTTCGAAGCTGTTGGCCTCGGGCCACGTGTCGTCGTAGGCGATGGGGTAAGTTGCTTCGGGCGGAAGTGAGTAGGTTCCGAGCAGTTCCATGAGAAGCATCAAGGTTTTGGCAACCGATTCATTTTTGGAACAAAGCATGGCCGTCATGGCGGGAGACGTTGCGTAGATGTCGGCTTCGATGTGCATGATCGCGCCCTGGGGGAGAGGGGCGGTGATGGTGTGCTGGAGGAGCCGTCCGTCGGGCCGTCTGTTGCTGCCGCTCGCAACAAAGAGGTCTAGACGCTCGGAGTCGTCTTCGCTCCAGGCGTCAAGTATTGCAAGGGCCGCAAAGTCTATGGCGTCCTTGTTGGGAACGCAATCTACGAGGGCTTGTGTCTGTTGCTCGTCATCGATGGCGTCCCAGGGAAGGGCGGAGTACGCCCGTCGAGCGCGGCGAATTGCGCGGAGGGCGGAGAGGTGTGAAATTACGGTTGTCATAGCTATAAGGTACTAAGCCGTTGGCGAAATGATATGGCCGTACCGTTCTTTTCGCTCAAAGGGGCGTCGCGCGCCGCGGGCGGTAACGACATCATACGGAATGCCTTGGAAAAGTGGAGAATGGAGTGATGGGTTGGCCTTGGAGGCATCTACTGAGATGGGTGCTGGACAGTTAGTTCAGATTTGTACTAGGCGGCCGGCGTGTATTGCCATTGTTGAAGGACTCGGTGGGCAAAATGGGGCCAGTGGCATGGTGAAGAGATCCATAGGTGGAGGAATCGAGTGGAATTATGCCGGCAAGAGAGCTTTCCACGCATTAAATGGCCCAAACGAATGCCACATTAATACAAATCTGAACTAACTGTCCAAGGCGGGTTGTCGAGGGGCAGAAAAAAGGGTCGGAAGTGAGCTTCCGACCCTTCAAAAACACCAAAGATGATGCGATGCGCGCTGGATTACAGCGCGAAGTCGCCGCCGACGAGCGTGGAGACGGGCTCCTCGTGGTAAACGGCAGAGATGGCCTCGGCGAACTCCTCGGCGACCGAGATGGTCTTGATCTTGCCGCCAACCTCGACGGGGATGGCATCGGTGACGAGGCACTCGACGATGGGGGCGTCGTTCAGGCGCTCGATGGCCGGGCCCGAGAAGATGCCGTGGGTGGCGCACACGTAGATGTCGCCGGCACCCATGGCCTTGAGCTCCTTGACGTTGGCGCACAGGGTGCCAGCGGTGTCGATCATGTCGTCATTGATGATGCAGGTCTTGCCCTTGATGTCACCGATGATGCCCATGACCTCGGCGGCGTTGTGGCGCGGACGGCCCTTGTGGGCGATGGCAAGGCTGCAGCCGAGCATGTCGGAGAGCTTCTTAGCAGCTTTGGCGCGACCCACGTCGGGGGAGACGACAACCAGGTTGTCGGTGTCGAAGTGCATGTCGTTGTAGTACTGGCCAAACAGCGGCAGTGCAGACAGGTGGTTAACCGGGATATCGAAGAAACCCTGAATCTGGCCCTGATGCAGGTCGAGGGTGATGATGCGGTTGACGCCAGCGCGCTCGAGCAGGTTGGCGACGAGGCGGGCGGTGATGGGCTCGCGCGGGCCGGCCTTGCGGTCCTGGCGGGCATAGCCGTAGTGGGTGATGACGGCGGTGATGGAGCGGGCGGATGCGCGCTTGGCAGCGTCGGTGGCGATGAGCAGCTCCATGAGCATGTCGTTGACGTTGCCGCCGGCCACGGACTGAATCAGGAAGACGTCGGCGCCGCGGACGGTCTCGTCGTAGCGGGCGTAAATCTCACCATTGGCGAACTGCTTTAGCGTAAGGCCCGAAAGCTCGACCCCAAGGTACTCAGCGATCTTCTGAGCGAGGGGACGGTTGGAGGAACCGGAATACACGCGGATGGACTTGCGCATATTCTCCGACTTCTCGGGATCATTAATCGGCATTACCCTTCTCCTTTATATATCGAATGCCATATAGATGCCTTGTTGCATTGTAACCGCGCGGCGGGGTTTATCGGGTCTTGATAACGTCTTTACCGTCAACGGACACGAACCGACCACTCATCCGGTCGCGCAGGTCAGCATAGAAAAAGGAGCCATTCCCATGGGAACAGCTCCTTAGATGCTTGGTAAAACGTTATACCTCGTCGTCCTCGTGCAGACGGCGGCGATAATCGGCGGCCCAGCCCTCAATATTTACCTGACGGGCGCGGCCCAGACCGAGTGCGTCAGCCGGGACCGGCTCGGTGATGACGGAGCCGGCGGCCACGAGCGCGCCGTCGCCGATCTGGGCGGGCGCGACCATCATGGTGTCGGAACCGATGAAGGCATCCTTGCCGATGACGGTCTTGTGCTTGTGCACGCCGTCGTAGTTGCAGGTGATGGAGCCCGCGCCCACGTTGACGCCGGAACCCATGGTGGTGTCGCCGATGTAGGACAGGTGCGGTACCTTGGAGCCCTCGCCGATCGTGGACTTCTTGATCTCCACGTGTGTGCCGGCCTTGGAGCCATCGAGCATGTGGGTGCCCGGGCGCAGGTAGGCGCGCGGGCCGCAGTCGACGCCGTTCTCGATGACAGCCTCGATGGCGATGGTCTCATCGATGGTGCAGCCGCTGCCAACGGTGGTGTCGGTGAGGCGGCTGTTGGGGCCGAGCTGGCACTCCTCGCCCACGGTGACGTGGCCGATCAGATGCGTCTGCGGCCACACGACGGTGTCGCGGCCGATGACGGCGTCGGGGCCGATCCAGGCCTGCGTGGGGTCGATGAAGGTAACGCCCTCGGCCATCCAGTGCTCGTTGATGCGGTCGCGCGCGATAGCGGTGAGTTGCGCGAGCTGGATGCGGCTGTTGACGCCCAGGCCGTCGCGGTAGTCGTCGCAGTGGAAGATGGAGACTGCCTGGCCGTGGCCCTTGAGAATCTCGAGCATGTCGGGCAGGTAGTACTCGGACTGCGCGTTGTCGTTGCCGATCTCGCTGATGTGGGCGGCGAGCTGCGCGCCGTCGAAGGCGTAGCAGCCGGCGTTGCACTCGAGCAGCGTGGCGGCCTGCTCGGGCGTGCAGTCCTTCTGCTCGATGATGCGCTCGATCTGGCCGTCGGCGCCCAGCTTGATGCGGCCGTAGCCAAAGGGATCGGGCGGGGTCATGGTCATGACGGTGCAGGCGAGCTCGCCGCCGGCGACGGTCTTCGCGAACTTGGCGACGGTGTCGGCGGTGATGAGCGGCAGGTCGCCGTTGAGCACGACGACGGGGCCTTGCATGATGCCGCATGCCTCGAGCGCGACCTTTACGGCGTGGCCGGTGCCCAGGCGCTCGGTCTGTTCGACGCACTCGACCTTGGTGGCGCTGTTGGCGTAGGCGCCGTCGATAAGCGCGCGCATCTCGTCGGCGTGGCTGCCGATGACGACCACGACGCGGCTGCAGCCGGCCTTGATGGTGGCGTCGACGATCCACTGGACCATGGGCTTGCCCAGGATCTTGTGCGAAACCTTGCAGTGGTTCGACTTCATGCGGGTGCCCTCGCCGGCGGCGAGGATAATTGCGGTTGCGTCCATGTGATCTCCTGTTACGTTATAGACACGTGAGTTTGGAAACGATACACGGCGCAATATGATACCGCAGGCATATGATGAGCGCGTAACGATTGGCGCATGGCGGCCGATGTCGGTGCCACCGGCGTGATGTTTGCGCTGGTTGTGCATGGCGGCGGCACTGCGGCGTTGGCGTTTGAGCGAGGGGATGGGGGTGTCCGTGGATATCATGCGAGAGGAGTCGGGCAACGAGCCCGTCGCGGCATTCTCGATGTCGCATCCGGCGGTGCCGGCGCTCTACATGGTGCTGACGCTGGGGCTCACCATATTCTCGATGCAACCGGTGCTGCTTGCGCTGTCGCTTGCGGGCGGGCTGGCGTATGGGTTTGCGACGCGCGGCGTCGCACGCACGTTGGGGGCGCTTCGCTGGCAGCTGCCGGTGATTTTGATTATCGCGGTGCTCAACCCGTTATTTAGCGCTTCGGGCTCGACGGAACTGTTCCGTATTGGCATGCGCGCGGTGTATCTGGAGAGCATGGTATACGGCCTGTGCATGGGCGGGCTGTTTGTGGCGAGCGTGCTGTGGTTTGAGGCCGCGGCATCGATGCTTAGCTACGACAAGGTGCTTGCGCTTTTGGGTAATGCCGCGCCGGTGATCGCGCTCATGATCTCGATGTGTATGCGGCTTATCCCGCAGTTTTTGCGTCGCGGTCGCACGGTGCTGGCGGTGCAGGATGCGATTGATGTGCCGGGCCGCGCGCCGGCCGACCCCGTGCGTTCGCGCCTACGGGCATCGAGCGTGTTGATGGGCTGGGGCATGGAAGATTCGCTGGAGCGTGCGGACGCCATGCGCTCCCGTGGGTGGGGCGCCGCGGCGCGTCGCACGACGTACGTGCGGTATCGGCTGGCGCGCGGCGACGTTGCCGCGCTGGTTGGGCTTGCGCTGTTTGGCGTGGCCACGGCGGCAGTGGCGTGGACCGCGACGATGCAGTATTCGTTTTACCCGCAGCTTTCGGTGCCAGCGCCGTGGCCTGGCTATGTTGTATACGCGACCTGGATGGCGCTGCCCTGCGTGGTGCATGCGATTGACGAGAAGAGGTTTGGCTGATGGCTCGGTTGGACGGGAGCATCATGGCGGACGCGGTGTGCGGCTCGGATATACCGGCGATTGAAGTGCGGGGCCTGCGCTTTGCCTACCCCGGGGCCGAAGTGCCGGTGTTCGAGGAGCTCGATTGGCGTGTTCCCCAAGGGACGTTTGCGTTGCTTGTCGGTGGTACCGGGTCGGGCAAGTCGACATTACTCTCGTTGCTCAAGCCCGAGATTTCGCCGGCGGGCGAATGCTCCGGCGAGCTGCGCATGCTGGGCGAAAGCGTTGCCGACATGGACGTTCGCGCGTCCGCGGAGCGCGTGGGCTATGTGTTTCAGGACCCCGAGAACCAGATTGTGTGCGAAACCGTGTGGCACGAGATGGCGTTTGGCCTGGAAAACTTAGGCATGTCACGCGACGAGATGCGTCGTCGCGTGGCCGAGACCAGTTATTTCTTTGGGGTGGAGGATTGGCTCCACCGCGATACCGATACGCTTTCGGGCGGACGCAAGCAGCTGCTGTCGCTGGCAGCCGTGCTGGCGTTGCGCCCTCGCGTGCTGCTGCTCGACGAGCCCACGTCCCAACTGGATCCCGTTGCCGAGAAAAATTTTCTGCATGCGCTGTTTCGCGTGAATCGCGAGCTGGGCTGCACGGTTGTTGTGGCAACGCACCAGCCGCGCCCGATGCTCGAATACGCGACGTGCGCGTATCGGATTGAGGGCGGGCGCGTATGCGAGGTCGCTGACATCGCCTCCTTGGGGCATCGCGAAGAGCTGTTTTCTGGCGAGGTGCCAGGGTGGGGTGGCTCGCGGCGTGCAAAAAACGGAGTTTTCAGCAGCGCCAGTGGCCGGCCGGGCTATTTGGACCCGCGCGTGGGCGCTCCGGGCGCAAAAAAAAGACCGAAATCGGACAAATCGGCTGAATTTGAGGCGCAAATCCTGTCGCAAGACGACTCGGGGGCGCCGTCGTGCGCCGGTGGATGCCGAATACTCCCAAAAATGCACGCTGGGTCGGCTACCACCCTGGCAGGGGGCTGGTTTCGCTACGATCGAGCGTCCGGCTGGGTGCTGCGCGGGCTCGATGCGTCGTTTTCGGCAGGCGCGGTGCATGCTGTTGTGGGCGGTAACGGCTGCGGTAAGTCGACAATGCTTTCGGTGCTGGCCAAGACGGTCAAGTTGCAGCGTGGGCATATGGAGCGCGGGGCGGCCTCGGCGGCACTGCTGCCTCAGAATCCCAAGGCGCTGCTGGTTGCCGAGACGGTGCGCGAGGAGCTGATGGAATGGGCTTCGACCTGCGGATATGACGAGGCTATGGCGCGAGAGCGCGCGACGAGTCTGGGATTGTCCGGCTTGGATGGGCGCCATCCGTACGATCTTTCGGGCGGGCAGCGCCAGCTGCTTGCGTTGGCAAAGCTGCTGTTGATCGGCCCCGAGCTGCTATTGCTCGATGAGCCCACCAAGGGTCTGGACTTGGCCAGCCGTCGCATCATCGCCCGCGCCCTGCGCGACCATGCGGAGGCTGGCGGTACCGTCATCATGGCAACGCACGATCTGGGTTTTGCCGAGCAGGTTGCCGATGACATTGCCATGATGTTCGACGGTGAGATTGCCTGCATGGAGCCGCCCGCCGACTTTTTTGCCGACAATGTGTTTTATAGGGCGTGATGGGATGGCGAATTATCGCGTCTTGCGCCTACTCGCAAAACTGGAGATCCCACTGCTGCTGGCGGTGCCAGCGGTAATGGCCGCGGCGTTGCTGGCAGGCGTTGAGCAGGCGGCGCTTGCCATGCTTGTCGTGGTGGCGCTGGTGCTCGCGCTGTTCTTTGCGGGCTACGAGGCGTCGCGACCGGGCCTGCGCCAGATTATGCCCACGCTGGTTCTGGCGGCGTTGGCCGCGGCGGGGCGTATCTTGTTTGGCCCCATTCCCGACTTTAAACCCGTGAGCGCCATCGCCATTATCGCCGGGGCGACGCTCGGTCGTCGTAACGGCTTTATGGTTGGCGCGCTGGCGGCGCTGACCAGCAATTTCTTTTTTGGGCAGGGCATGTGGACACCGTGGCAGATGTATGCCTGGGGTCTGGTCGGCTATGTTGGCGGTGCGCTGGCGTATGCGGGTGCGTTCGACCGCGCCGACGGCACCGTGCGCATGCCAGCGCTGATGGCGTACGGCTTTGCGTCGGGCCTGCTCTATGGCGCCGTGATTAACGCCTACGACATCATCGGTTTTGTGCAACCGCTCACGTGGGCGGGCGCCGTGGCGCGTCTTGCCACGGCGGTACCGTTCGATATCACACACGGCCTTGCGACCTGCTTGTTCTTGGCCGCTCTCTACAAACCTTGGTGTCGTCGCATTAACCGTGTCGTCGTGAAATACGGGCTGTAGTGGCGGTTGCGCCGGGGCGAGAATCAATACTGTTGAAGTGACATTTTAAAACTATGCCGGTTTACGGGGCTAGATTGGCCCAGGCAGACCATACCGGCTTTTTCCGAAAATAGACGATCCGTCTACCTGCGGTTTTATTTTGCTTGAATTGCGTTTGGTTGGGGATTTGCGATTCAGCCCCGTAAACCGGCATAGTTTTGGAATGGCCGGCTGATATGACGGGCGTCGTGGCCCTCAGAGAGCCAAATCGATCCGTTTTCTTCCGCCCCCAGACGTCCCCAGGGAATCAGTTGACGGCGCTTGCCACGAAACTAGCCCATCTACTACGTTTAGCTTGATACCCCCGACCATGACCGCGCTTTATGAAAAACCGCAGGCTTTCTACCTGCGGTTTTCTTTTTGCGTTGTTCGCCGTGGTTGAGGGTAGTGGCTTAAACGTAGTAGATGGGGCAGTTTCGTGGCGGGTGTGCCGCGTGGATTCCCTCGCGAGGTGAAAATGGTCCGTTTTGCTTCGTCCCCGAGGGGTCGGCTGGTGCTAGAGCTCTAGGGTGAGGGTGACGGGGCAGTGGTCGCTGCCAAAGATGTCGCCGCGGATGCCGGTGTCGCGCACGTTGCCGGCGATGGCGTCGCTCACCAGGAAGTAATCGATGCGCCAGCCCGCGTTGTTCTTGCGGGCATTAAAGCGGTAGCTCCACCAGCTGTAGACGCCCTCGACGTCGGGATTTGCCGCGCGCCAGGTATCGGTAAACCCGGCGTCGAGCAGCTCGGTAAACTTACCGCGCTCCTCGTCCGAAAAGCCTGCGTTGCCGCGGTTGGACTTGGGGTTCTTAAGGTCGATCTCCTCGTGCGCGACGTTAAAGTCGCCGCAGGTCACCACGGGCTTGCCGGTCTCGCGCTCGAGTCCCGCCAAAAAGCCGCGATAGGCATCGTCCCAGGCCATGCGCACATCGATGCGCGCGAGCTCATTTTGGGCGTTGGGCGTATAGACGTCCACAAACCAAAACTTGTCGAACTCGAGCGCGCAGACGCGGCCCTCGGTCGCGGCCTGCGCCACGAGCTCGGCTGCCGCGCCCTCGCCGGCGTAAGGCAGCAGCGCATCGGCGCGCAGCACGCGCAGCGGTTCCTGGCGGCTAAAGACCGCAGTGCCCGAATAGCCTTTACGCTCGGCGTAGCTCCAGGTTTGGTGATAACCGGGCAGGTCGATATCGGCCTGGCCCTCCTGCAGCTTGGTCTCTTGCAGCGCCAGGATATCGACATTGAGCTCCTGTGCGATCTGGATAAAGCTCGGGTCCTTTTTGAGCACGGCGCGCAGACCGTTGACGTTCCACGAGGCGAAAGTGTAAGTCTGAGGCATGGTGTCCTTTCGACGGGGTTTGCAGGCTTAAGATTAGCGCAAAAGGGGCGGTGGTGGGCTCCGCGCGTGCTGACTCAAAGGCCGCATGCTGGGATGTCGCCCGACGCTGCCCGACCAACAAGGACGGAGGACTTATATGACGCAGGCGATATCGGATCCCAAGCGGGCCTCCGCCGCACTGGCGGAGCTGTTTGGTACCCACAAGCGCGTGGTCTTCTTTGGCGGCGCCGGTGTTTCCACGGCGAGTGGCATCCCCGATTTCCGCAGCGTGGACGGCCTATATCACCAACAGTTTGCCTACCCGCCCGAGACCATGCTCTCGCATAGCTTTTACGGGGCGCATCCGGCCGAGTTCTTCGACTTCTACCGCACCAAGATGATCACGCTTGGCGCCAAGCCCAACCGCTGCCACACCAAGCTGGCCGAGCTGGAGCGTGCCGGCAAGCTTGGTGCCGTGGTGACGCAAAACATCGACGGCCTGCATCAGATGGCAGGCTCGCAGCGCGTGTTCGAGCTGCACGGATCGGTCCATCGCAACATTTGCCAGTCGTGCGGCGCGGTCTATAGCGCCGAGTGGATTTGCGCCCGCGGGCACGAGGACGCCGCGGGTGTGCCCGTGTGCCCCGCGTGCGGCGGGCGCATTAAGCCCGATGTGGTGCTCTACGAGGAGCCGCTCGACGAGCATGTGCTGACCGACGCCGTTGCCGCCATTGCCGCGGCCGATGCCCTCATTGTGGGCGGGACCTCGCTCGTGGTGTATCCGGCGGCGGGCCTTACGCGATACTTTACCGGCGATACGCTGGCCATATGCAATCTTGCTCCCACCGATCAGGATGCAAATGCCGACCTGCTGATTTCTTGCGACATCGCTGCCGCGTTTGCGTTCTAGCCCGCGCGCGCGGATACAATAGAAAGACTAATTGCAAAGCGACCCCGCCGCCTGCGCCCGAGCGTGGCGGCGCGGGCATTTTAGGAGGATGTTCATGGCGAACGACAGCAAGACATGGCGGTGCGGAAAGTACGAGCTCAGCTTTGACCGTCCGCGCATCATGGGCGTCCTCAACGTGACGCCCGATTCGTTTAGCGACGGCGGGGAGCATTTCGACCCGGATGCCGCCATCGAGTACGGCCTGGCGATGCTCGATGCCGGCGCCGACATCATCGACGTGGGCGGCGAGTCCACGCGCCCGGGTTTTACCCCGGTCAACCCTGACGAGGAGGCTCGCCGCGTGCTGCCCGTTGTGCGTGCGTTGGCCAAAGAGGGCGCCATCGTCTCGATCGACACACGTCACGTGGCGGTTGCCAAGGCGGCCGTGCGCTGCGGCGCCTCGATCGTCAACGACGTGACGGGATTCACCGACCCCAAGATGGTCGAGTTTGTCGCGACGAGCACCTGCGGCGTCATCGTGATGCACGCCGGCGAGGTCGCCGCGCCCGCTCGCACGCATGCAACGGTTCAGCTCGATACCTCTGCCGCGGCGTTTGTTGCCGAGAAGGCGCGCGAGGCGGCTGCCGAGGCCGCGCGCGAGGCCGAGAAGCCCGCCCGCCGCCGTCGTGGCAAGCTGCTGGGCGAGCCCAAGACGGAGGCCAAACTGCCGGGTGGCGTGGTGCAGCCCTCGCTGCCGTTTGGCGATCCGGAGCCAGCGCCCGAGCCAACGGGCGAGCAGAAGCAGGAGACGCCGGCCGCCGAGCAGGTTGCCCCTGCCGCCGAGGCCGCCACAACCCCTGAGCCTGCGCCGGAGCCCAGCGATCACTTGGCCGCCATGATGCGCCGCAGCGCCCGCCGCGAGGAGGCTTATGTTCCCACCTCGCAGCTCCGCCGCTTTACCCTGCCCGATTCGGCGCCCATCATGCGCCGCGTCATGGGCTTTCTGTCCGATCAGGCCCGCGCGCTCATCCACGCCGGCGTGTCACGCGACCGTATCTGCATCGATCCGGGCCCGGGCTTTGGCAAGACGGCCAACGAAGACATCGTCATCCAGCGCGAGACCGCCAAGATGGCGTCTCTGGGCTATCCGCTCATGTGCGCCGTGTCGCGCAAGCGCTTTGTGGGCGCCGTCTCGGGCGTGACCGAGGCCGCCGAGCGCGATGCCGCCACATTTGGCGTGTGCCTGGGCGCTATCCAGGCCGGTGCCAACATCGTGCGCGTGCACGATGTCACCGGCTTTGCGCAGTTCCTGAACGGCTACTGGGCTGTTGCCAAGCCGCAGCCGCGTCGCGCGTTTGTGGCTGTGGGCTCCAACCTGGGGCATCGTTGCGACAACATCCGCGCCGCGCGCGACATGATCGCCGAGATTCCGCTCACCTGTGTGTCCAACTGCTCGCGCATCTACGAGAGCGAGCCGGCCTACGAGACGCGCCAGGACGCGTTTGCCAACGCCGTCATCGAGATCAAGACCGAGCTGGCGCCGCTGGTGCTGCTCGACGAGCTTATGAAGATCGAGGCCGAGCTGGGGCGCGACCGATCCAAGAAGGCCAAGGTCAACGGCCCGCGCACCATCGACCTGGACCTGCTGTGGATGGATGGCGAGACCCATGGCGGCAAAAAGCTGCGCCTGCCGCATCCGCTCATTGGCGAACGCGACTTTGTACTGGTGCCGCTCGAGGACCTGATGCACGACCCGGCGCGGTTCTTCCGCTACAACGGCGTCGAGGTCAAGGAGCCCGAGGATCGCGTGGGCCATATCGTGGGCGAATTGGGGCGTATGTAGATGATCGAGATGAATGCTGTTGCCGCCGGTACCGAGCTCGACGCGGCACGTGACGCGGGCCGCGAAGGCGTGTCCGCGGGCTGGTGCGCTTGGAGCGTGGGCGAGGCGTCGTTGACGTTTTCGCTGGTCGTGCGCCCGGATGTGAATATGCACGCCTTCCATGGCCTGCCGTTTGTGGCGGCGATGGGCATGATGGACGCGCTCGCGGGAACGGCATCGACGCCGGGGCTGGGTCTTGCCGGTAAGGTGGGCATTCAGTGGCCGAGCGATATTGTGTGCGGCGCGCCCGCGTTTGAGACGTCGTTTGCACGCGTCGCCGTCAACGGTGGCGCCGGTGCTGCGGGTATGTTCGGTGCCGTGACGGTGGATATTGAGCGCGCGGCGCTGGGCGAGCTCGGTGTGGACGTGGCTGACGAAGCGCTGGTCGAAGCGCTGACTACCGCCGTGCTGGCCCGCGTGGACGCCTGGGCGGTTGTCGCCAACACGCCGCAGGGCGCCGCCGGCCCGCTGGCTCCCGTGCTGGGCGAGTACTTCGACATGGTGCCGCTGCTGGGCCGCCAGGTTGCGGCGGTGTCGCCCAACGGCTTGCCGCTTGCGGTCGGTGTGTTTGCGGGCCTGGACATCTGGGGTCGCGCGACCATCAAGACCGATGCCGGCGAGCAGGAGTTTCCGCCCGAGGCCGTACGGATTCGCGGGCTGTAACACGAGATGCCCGCGCTCAAAGACAACGATGACAACAAGACCCTCCCCGGCAGAGTGAACTGCCTCTGCCGGGGAGGGTCTTTGCGCGACTACAGGGTGGCATCGCGGCCCTATTCCTCAAAACTGAAAATTTTTCGTTTTTGAGGAATAGGATTAAGGCAGCTCGGCCTTTCGCGAGGTATATTCGCTATAGAGCCTATTCCTCAAAACTGAAAATTTTTCGTTTTTGAGGAATAGAGATAAAAGACCGCGAGGAGGCCCCGATGAAACTCATCAATAGAGCGTCATATATGGACACGTTGACGAGTCTTATTGGCGTGCCGGATATCAAGGTCATCACGGGCATCCGCCGCAGCGGTAAATCAAAATTGCTCGAGGCCCTCCGCGATTACGTGGAGGCAAATCTGCCTAATTCGAATGTCATCCATATCAACTACAACCTCGATGAGTTCGAGAACCTGCTCGAGTATCACGCGTTGCTCGCTTATGTAAAAGATCATCGGGTGCCCGGCAAACAAAACTTTCTGCTTATCGATGAGGTTCAGATGTGCGAAGGTTTTGAGCGTGCGATCAACAGCCTTCACGCATCCGAGCATTATGACATCTTCATTACCGGATCGAATGCCTTTTTGCTGTCGAGCGATCTGTCGACGCTCTTTACGGGGCGCACGTTCGAGATCGAGGTTTTCCCATTCTCGTTTGAGGAGTATCGTCTCTATGGCGACGAGGGCGAGGTCGACCGTGGCTTCGATGGGTATGCGAGAACCGGCGGTATGTCTGGCTCTTACCCTTATCCACTGCAGGAGCAGCGCTATCAATATCTCTCCAACGTCTTTAAGACGCTCATTGTGAGAGATATCGTGCAGCGGCATAACGTGAGAAACGAATCGGCGCTGCTGCGCATTGCCGATTACATGATGGACAACGTTTCCAACATTACGTCGGCACGCAACATTACCGATGCATTAAATGCGGATGGACTAAAGATTACGAACAAGACGGTCGGTGCGTACATGGGGTACCTGTGCGATGCGTTTGCCTTCTATAAAGTTCGCCGATACGACATTCGCTGCAAGAAATATCTTAAGAGCGGCGAGAAGTATTACCTGGCAGACCACGCGTTCAAATACGCGCTGCTCGGTACACGCGATATGGACTGGGGTCGCGTGTACGAGAACATAGTGGCCATCGAGCTGCTGCGCCGCGGATATGAGGTATACGTCGGCGTACTCTATAAAAAGGAAATTGACTTTGTAGCAATCAAGCGAAGCGAGAAGCTCTACATTCAGGTGAGCGACGACATCAGCTCGGATAAGACATTTGAACGCGAGATTTCACCACTGCTGAGCATTGGCGACGCGTACCCCAAGATGATTCTCGCCCGCACGCATCACGAGGCCACGGACCGCGACGGAGTGCAGATCGTGGACCTGGCGAGGTGGCTGTGCGGTGAGGCGTAGCGTGCTTCGAGCCTATTCCTCAAAACTGAAAATTTTTCGTTTTTGAGGAATAGGCTCGATGCGTTGCCTAGTTCGCCGCTCGCGCTCGTGCTCGACTTAAGCTCCTGCCCTATCCCAGCTCCTGCATGCGGCGGTAGATTTCGCAGATACCCTTAATGGTGAGCTGTCCATCGACCACGTCGAAGGCATCGGTCGAATCGGCGACGATGCCGGCGAGGCCTCCCGTGGCGATAACGGTGGCATCCTCGCGGCCCAGCTCGCGCTTCATGCGCGCGACCAGGCCTTCGGCCATAGCGGCGGTGCCCACCACGGCGCCGACCTTGATGCACTCCTCGGTATCGCGGCCGATGGCGTGCTCGGGCGCCTCGAGCGGCACGCTGGCGAGCTTGGCGGCGCGGGCGGCAAGTGCATCCATGGAGATGCGGATGCCCGGCGCGATAGCTCCGCCAATGTAATAGCCGTCCTCATCGATGACGTCGATATTGGTTGCGGTGCCAAAGTCCACCACGATCGCCGGCGCGCCGTAGAAGGTCTCGGCCGCAACGGCGTTGGCGACGCGATCGGCACCTACGGCCTGGGGACGCGCCGCGCGCAGCTTGGTCACGGCGGCCGTCTGCGGCCCAATGACGATGGCGTCTGCGGCAATGCGGTCGGCCACGGCATGCCATTCGCGCGAGAGCTGCGGCACCACGCCCGCAAAGGCGATAGCGTCGACCGCGTCGAGCGAAAGGCCGTACATCTTAAAAAAACCCATCAGGCGCACATGGATCTCATCTGCGGTATAGGAGCGGTCGGTGGGCATGCGCCACGACTGCACCAGCTCGTCTCCGTCAAACAGGCCCATGGCCGTCTGCGTGTTTCCCATATCGATAGCGAGCAGCATGTCTACTCCCGGTTTCGGCATAAAAGGACGCGCACCATTGTATACGTGCTGTCGACGGCGCTCGGCTGCGATTCGTTTACGGTGATATGGGCTGAGGGGTTTTAAATATGAAGGAATTATGCTCTACGAGATTTTCCTTGCCGTCCACCGAACTCCCGAGTAATATTCTTTCTTGCGCATATGAGGCGCCCAGACATTGCGGGGTGGAGCAGTCTGGTAGCTCGCCGGGCTCATAACCCGGAGGTCGTAGGTTCAAATCCTGCCCCCGCGACCAAGACTTTTAGCAGCTCAGAGGCATTGTTCTCTGAGCTGTTTTTCTTTGGATAAATAGCACGGCGAGCTAGTTGCTGCGCGGGCATTTTGGATCCCCCGTGTCAATCTCTGCGCCTTGGAGGTCGTTGGTTCGAATCCGGCCTCCACGATCAAAACTCCGGGTCAGACGCAGGAAAGCCTGGCAGCGCGAATAAACGAAAAATACCATCATGCCGAGATGATCGGCATGATGGTACATCTTGGAAGTGATCTCGAGCGTTATCTTTAGGGAGGGTTCGAGATCACTTCCGCTTTCTTTAAATGACGAGCTGAGCGTTACGCAAGATTATTGAATAATTACATTTTCAGTAGTATAAGATGCCTGTGCGTATCGCTGAGCATTGGCAAACTGCGAAGTAGCAAGGCCATACATAATCGCAGCCTGCTCCTTATCGCCTTTCGCATTGGCGCAATCAGCCATAGTGGTGTAATTGCATCCCGTGTGTACCGCCTCAGCAGCCTTATTGTAATACTCCATGGACTCGTCATCCACTGAGCCCTTCTTATACAATTCAGCTCCTGCATTTCTTACCGCAATACGCGCGTCGACTTCTGCGCTCTTATTAGTGGCCTGCATGTTCTTTCCGAGAGTAAGCCTGTAGTAATTAGCTGTACCATAGGGAACGTCTGAACGGAATTTCTCGTCATGACCTCTCAAGACATACATTTCCTGATCAGTTGCATCAAAAATTGTCCTGAAAATTGTCTTGAATTCTATGTCATCGCCTTCTGGAGAGTGGAACTGATAGAAACCACCGAAGTCCCAATTTTCCTCACTCCATTTGCCCTCGTCATAGTAACGAATGCTTCCGAGTCCGTTCGCGAGCGTGAGTGGGGTAACGCTGCCGCTCTCGTCCTGCATAACCTTTTCTAGAGTATTGGCTCTTGGCACGCTATCCGGATATGCCTCATATGAATCATTCATCCAGAGCTCATCCTTGAAATGATTCGCTGCAATTAGATAGTCCGTCTCACCGTAGTCACCGGCTTTGCGTACTACATATGCATTATCTTTTTGCTCGATGAGATACGCATTTCCCTTGTTGTCGGAAACGTTGATGTTACCCGTGTGAATCCACTCAGTTTTCGTAAGCATTTTGACTGCTTCGTCTGCCGTATCGCACTTTGTGGCTGTGTACCAATAAGCAAACAAAGTATCGAGGAAGGTGCCTTCCCTATCGATTGTCTTAGCATCATCGCTTGGCGATGCCGTAGGCCCTCCGGCATAGGTAATAATAAGGCCCTTAGAGTTCATGAACGCATTTCCCTGCAATCCACCTGATGCAATGACTGCATTGCCATGTTTCGGATAAGAAACCATGCTCGAGAACATTGCGGCGGGTGTTGTGCTGACTGCATCAAGATTAGCAGCTCCAAGATGATGACCATCCTGAGTCATACTTCCCCAAGCAGATACATTCATACATGTTTTTGAACGCTCTGGATCATTTGAGCTCTCTGGATCAAAATGCATCATGAGGTCATAGTTAAGAACAGATGAGCCCATAACTGCAACTACTGCATCTTCCTTTGAGACTCCTGCCCCCTCAGCTACTCCCGACAAGAAATCAAATACAGATGGATCATCCTCTTCATAATGTTTCAGAATCTTACCCATAGCTTCGTTATATGCGGCATCGTCTGCCTCTGCATAAATTGAAGACATTACAGCTGTCCAGTTATTTTCTAACTGATCCTTTTGCTGTAAGCCATACTGCTTTCCCATGTCAAACCAAGAGCCATTTACATACACAACTTCTTGCGCATTTCCTGCGTTGACGGTTGCATCGAACTTCCCGTCAAACTCTTCGTTTTCAGAAGTTGATCCGGCATTTGCCAGCGCGCCGTCTGATGACCCACCTTGCGTATTATTTGCAGAACATCCTGGGCCTGCCACCATGCTTAAACATAGGCTGGCGCAACACAATACGCAGGCTATCTTTCTTCTCATAATCTTGTCACCTTCTCTTTCAGAGGTTCCGTGTTGCCGATAACTTGATGGCTAAAGCAAAGGCCCCTCGTTGCCGACAACCCAATGACAAAATTATGTAGTTTTCCAATCCGCTTTCACATGAACTGGTCTCGATAAATATGTTCAATCTTAGCCTATACCCTGGTTTAGCGCTTTATGAACCAGGGTTCATAAAGCGCTAAACTGTATAAACAAAAGGAAGCGGGATTCATATTGATTAGCCCAACGTAATCAACGTTATGAACATCTGATTTTCTGCAGCAACTGCATCCTGTTGCTAACATCGGCCTTCTGGTAAATGTTATGTGTATGAGATTTGACGGTGCCAGTCGAAATAAACAACAGTTCGGATATCTCCTGTGTGCTTTTCTCCTTGAGCAAGAATCCCAGAATCTCTCGCTCTCTGAGACTAAGGCCAATAGATGTCGCATAGGCGTCTATGATTTCTTCCGAAAGCTCTCCTGTCAAGGCTTCATAGCTAATCGGTTTCACTGTGATCTTGTCAACAAGAAAACGCGCCGCAACAACAATAAGATATGCGGCAACAACTATCTGGGAGACGCTTTCGCCAAAATTGCGGCTTCGAATCGCGCCGCTAGTTACTAGGCTTGCAACATCATTATTTAGCCCATAATGTAACCCCGTAAGAATATCCTCAAAGACAGTCATTAATCCAAGGATTCCAACCAGTCGCAAGAACATATCTAACCTTAAAAACATGCTCTTATGCACTGTTTTGCCAAAGGACCTGCTACCGATAAAGGCTAGTACGATAACCAGAAGCTGGAATGGCAATAAATAACAAATATACAAGAATCCTGTACGCACCTTTAACAAAGGGAACATGATGAGCCAGATGAACAATGGCGCTTCCACCAATGTCAATATCCATGTTTTTGACCCTCCAACAGCCCCCTTGAATAAATGACATATGAGAAAGGCGCAGGCGAAATATAATAGCGACTTGATTACTACGGGCACCGAAAAAAAATTATGAAAGTAATAATAAAGGGGCGAACTAATTTCGTATCCTCGAACTATTAGCTCAATCAAGTACTGGCTTAGCATAAACAGAGCGATATACAGATATTCCTTCTTTTGACCTCCGATATAGAGGATTAAATAAAGGGCTGCACAGATTACACAGCCAGATTTTATTAATAAACTTAAAACAGCAGACAGTACCAGCATCAGGACCCACCACCCTTTTCCTTCTATAGCGCGCAGTGCCCTATTTAATTCATATCATTTGTCCGCAATCCGTCTTCTGGATCTCCTTGCTCTGCTTCTAGTAAGCAAGCATTTTCCCGCAACCTCTTCAGCATCCTTTCAATAGTACGTCATATAATACCAGTTGCAGCGTCCGTATCATTCGCTATGAATATCGCCGCCGTGCCCAGTAGCCTTCAGGCGTCCCGAAGGCCGGTGCGTCGCCGCTGACGGGCATGATGTGCTTTTTCGCGAGTCTAAAGATGCATAATCTACGGACTTTTCTTTCTCTTGTCATACTTTTGAAAGTGTTCGTAAGAGGCTACCGATCCATTGGAGGCGTAGAGAGTCCAGGTGATGCGCGGACTCATCCCATCGAGCAGGCGGGTGGAGTCTGGCCTTCCAAGTGGGATGAGCGCCGTCGGGGTGATCTTGCCTAAAGATATTGGACTGTTTAATAGGACTAAACATAAGAAAACTCGATTATCAGGGGCGGGTGCCATAAGGCACACCGCCCCCCCCCTTGTGCGTATGGCGCCAGGACCATGCGCTCGAAAGCGTTGCCCAAACGCATGGTTCATCCGCACAAAGCCCATGGTCGCTATGGGCAAACATCGGTGCGCCTGCACATGGTTTTGAGCCTGTTCTCGAGCGAAAGTATGGCTGTCGATACGCATGCAATTCGCATGAAACCCGGGCTCGTCCGAGAGCCCTATAAAGGAGGATTCGCATGAGATTGCGCTCGATCATCATCGCCCGACCCAGACACGTGCCGTGCACCTTGATCGCACCGGTCATGGTGTTGAGGCAGAACATGTCGTTATAGCGTGTGAGCGGGCCTGTCGAGCGGGCAATCTTCTCGTCTAGATCGCGTTCGATGATGTAGCGCACGGCTTCGTCCTGCAGCATATCGCCTTCGGAGAGCTCGGCGCGGGTGATGGCTGCAAGGGGGGGGTCGTCGGCATCGTCGAGCTCAAAGCCACCGCGGGCGGCATAGCGGTAGACGGGATCGACGACGAGCACCGGGTTGCCCATAACGGTAGAGGCTGTTTGCGTGAGGTTCTTGAGTCCCGCGTCGCTCAAGAGCGCCTCGAGCAGCGCTTGCTTTGCGGTGGACCTATCGGTGGTACTCGGTTGCATGGGTGTCCCCTCTGCCGCGTCTTCGCCGTAGTCGACGCGTGACCAAATTATTATCGCAGGCTGCGCAGTATTAGGTTGTTTAAAAAGGTGAGTGTGGCGGTCGTTTCCTCGAACGGGGACGGTGTTGCTGCTGGGGTTTGTCTCGATCTGTAACAGGTGGGTCCGATTTTGGTCTGTAGATGTTACAGATTGAGATTTCCGGCGAGCGGGGCTCCGTTTGTCTCGATCTGTAACACGAGGGACGGATTTTGCCGAGTTGTTGTTACAGATTGAGATATTCGGACGGACAGTTGCCGTTTGTCTTGATCTGTAACAGGTGGAGGCCAAAAGTCGGTCTAGATGTTACAGATTGAGATGTTTGGTCGGACCGAGTTTGTTCGTCTCGATCTGTAACATCTGGGGTCGTTTTTGGCCTGTAGGTGTTACAGATTGAGATTTTCCGACGGAACGCTTCCGTTTGTCTTGATCTGTAACAGGTAGGGGTCAAAAGCGGGTCTAGCTGTTACAGATTGAGATTGTTGAGGATGGGTCGAGAGAAATATCTCGATCTGTAACAGTAAGACCCGGTTTTGCTGGGTAGCTGTTACAGATTGAGACAAACCGACGGGCCGCCCCGCCCCATCCGCCTGCCGCTGCCTGCTATCCGCCGATTTTCGTTGTGCCGCTGTACCCCCATGCCATATCCTCTAAACAACTACGCGGCACCATCGCCGCCGCGTCTACAAGAGAGGAATGTCCATGACCGCACCTGCGTCCAAGCTGCTCCAGCCCATTACGGTTGGCCCCCTTGAGCTCAAGAACCGCATTATGTTTCCGCCGCTGACCACCGGCTATGAGGAGCGCGACGGTTCCATCGGCGAGCGCAGCCTGGCTTTTTACGAGCGCCTGGCCCGTGGCGGCGTGGGCTACATCGTCATCGGCGACGTCGCTCCCGTCATGACCGCAAGCCCCACGCCCAAGCTGGCAACCGACGCCCAGATCCCCACGTTTAAGGCACTGGCCGACGCCGTCCACAAGCACGGTGCCAAGGTCGCGCTGCAGCTGTTCCACCCCGAGTACGACGTGCCCGGTGTCGGTCGCATGGTCATGGGCTCCATGGCTGCAGCCAAAGCCGCGCAGGAGGCCAAGGCCGCCGGCGACGAGGAGACCTTTGCCGCCAAGATGGCCGAGTCCAACGAGATTCGCAAGCAGGCATACGCCAAGCTGCACCACGACATGCAGCACTTTGTGAACGAGGCGAGCGTAGAGCAGCTCACCCAGATCAAGGAGGCCATCGCTGCCTCGGCCGCTCGCGCGCAGCAGGCCGGCATCGACGCCATCGAGGTCCACGGCGACCGCCTGGTGGGCTCGCTGTGCTCCGCGATCCTCAACAAGCGCACCGACGAGTACGGTGGCTCGTTTGAGAACCGCGTTCGCTACGCGCTGGAGGTCGTCGCTGCCATCAAGGAAGCCGCGCCGCAGCTGATGGTGGAGTATAAGCTCCCCGTGATCATGGAGAACCCCGATGGCACGCCGCGTGGCAAGGGCGGCCTGCAGCCCGACGAGGCCTGCGAGTTCGCCAAGCTGCTCGAGGGCGCGGGCATCGATATGATCCAGGTTGCACAGGCCAACCACACCGGCAATATGGGCGATACCATTCCGTCCATGGGCGCCATGCCCTACAACTGGACGCTGCCCGTGGCCGAGCGCGTCAAGGCCCTGGTCTCCGTGCCGGTAGCAACTGTGGGCCGTGTTGTCTCGGTCGAGGCTGGCGAGAAGATTCTGGAAGACGGCGCAGCCGATATCATCGCCTATGGCCGCTCGCTCATGTGCGACCCCGACATTGCGCTGAAGGCCGCCACGGGCGAGCCCATCCGCGAGTGCCTCAACTGCAACAAGGGCTGCGTCGATGCGATTCAAAACCGCAAGTACATCTCGTGTGTGCTCAATGCCGAGAACGGCGACGAGGCTACCATCGCCATTAAGCCGGGCGAGGGCGACAAGAAGATCGCCGTTGTGGGCGGCGGTATTGCCGGTCTGGAGGCCGCACGCGTGGCGGCCAAGCGCGGCTACGACGTGACCGTCTACGAGGCGAGCGATCATCTGGGCGGCCAGATTGTGCTGGCGGCCGCGCCTCCGCGCAAGGACGAAATCATGCGCTCGGTCGAGTATTACGAGAAGATTCTGCCCGGCCTGGGCGTGAAGGTTGAGCTCAACCACGTCGCTACCACTGAGGACCTCAACGCCGCCGACGCCGCGATTGTGGCCGTGGGCGCGCACGACGTGGTCATCCCCGTTCCGGGTGCCGATTCTAAGAAGGTCGTCTCGAGCTGGGACGTGCTGGCCGGCAAAGTGGAGCTTACGGGCCGCGTCGCCGTCATTGGCGGTGGCCTGGTGGGCACCGAGACTGCCGAGTACCTGCTGCAGCACGGCTGCGAAGTGGCGATCGTGGAGATGCTCGACAAGATTGCCGCAGGCGAGTCCGAGACCATTCTGCCACTGATTATGAGCGACTTTGCAGAGCACAACGTGGAGCAGCATGTTAAGACCCGTCTGACCGCCATTACCGACGAGGGCGTGGAGGCCATTCGCACTGCCGATGACGGCGCCGAGGAGCCGGTGAAGATCGCCTGCGATTACGTGGTGATGGCCGTCGGTTCCAAGGCCAACGCGTTTGACTTGGATGGCGTTACGGTGCCCGTGACCTGTGTGGGCGACTGCTCGGGCGAGCGCACCGCCGACATTGCGAACGCCATTCGCACGGCATATCACGCGGCCAACGAGCTGTAGTTGAACATCGCGGCCAGGCGGGGCGGTAGCACGGATCTGTCTCGCCCGGCCGCGTCCCATCGGGTGTCAATCGGGGCGGGGCCTGCAAGCGCAGCAGGTCCCGCCCTTTTTGTTTTGCCCCGGTGGACGGCAATGCGCGCTAATCATGGGGAGTGAGGCGTCTACTGCCTTGCAGGCTGCTCAAAATTATTGGAGGAGGGGTTAATAATCATATCCTCTATTCCAAAGGATATAAAGAGATGCCAATTTTGCTGGCAAGCGAATGACGATTAGCTGCGAGCTAGTTACCAGCGTAAATAATCAATAAAGAAATGTCGTAAATTGGTGTCAAATTCCCAGATAGCGCCGCGTCTATTTTAATTAACTGCTTTGAGCAAACAGTAAAATGCTACTATCTAACTTGCACGTAAGAAAGCAATTTAACGTTTAAGGCTAAGAAGTAGAAGTGGCAGGTATGTCAGAAACAACAAGGACTCGCACGCATGCGCCCGAGATTAGGCAGCGCGCTGTCGAGATCCTCCAAGAAGGGGTTGGCCATCGCGCGCTCGCCGCAGAGCTTGGCATCCCCCAGGCCACAGCCCGTCAGTGGGCCCGTGCGTATGCCGTGGGCGGCGTCGACGCCGTTCTCAATGCGGGCTCTCATCACCACACATATTCGTTTGACGTTAAGCTTGCCGTGGTTAAGGACCGCTTGGAACATGGTCTGACGGTGCGTGAGGTCATGGTCAAGCACAAGGTCCCCAGCGAGTCTTCGGTTAAAGCTTGGTGCCGACAGTATCGCGACGGTGGCGAGGCCGCCTTGGTCGATAAGCCGCGGGGTCGTAAACCGCGCGTTAAAAAGGCGGAATAGCGAACGGGATGGTGCGTCCGCAGGGGCGCATTTTTCTTGCCGCGCCAACTTTTTGGACCGCCGCGAGTCTATCGGGACATCCTTCAAAGTGGTCAATAAACCGCGCGCAGTGGCCCGTGCGCCCGCCGCTACGATAGGGGGAGCGTCGCCTCTCTGCTCCAAAGCGGACGTGCCCTTACCCCATACGCCTAAAACTCCCCAGTTGACCGAAAACCTGCCGCCTGAACTCCCAATTTGAGCTATAACGTTAAATAATTGCAGCGTTTTTGCATGGGGGAGTGATGGTATGACGCTACTGTATTTCCTTACCCTGTTTCCGCTGGTACCGGCGATGGGCATGCTGCTCGCGCGCAGTGACCGAGCCCGCGATGCGGTAGGGCTTGTAGGCTCCGGCATTATTATGGCGGTGACCGTTGTAGTTGCCGTCTTATTTTTTGGCACGGGTCCGCAGGGCTTTGAGGTTGCCCCCGGCACCTCGCATGTGCTCTCGATCATCAGCTCCGTCGTCGACGTAATTCTGTGCGCCGTCATCCTGTACAACGCGTTCAAATATAGGAACGCGCTTACCGGTGTGCTCGGCGTGGTGCAGCTGGTGGGTTCGGTTGCCTTCGCTGCCATGACGCTGCCCACGGCCGAGGTCGTCACCGCCACGCCGCTCTACCTGGACTATATGAGCGTGATCATGGTGCTCGCCGTTGGCATTGTCGGCAGCCTGATCTGCGTGTATGCCCTGGGCTACATGAAGGACTTCCAGGCGCACGATGAGCACGAGGCCGCGCTGCGTGGGCAGACCGCGCCCGACCGACGCCCGCAGTTCCTGGCGCTTATGTTCCTGTTCCTTTCGGCCATGTTCGTCATCGTGACGAGCGACAACCTGGAGTGGCTGTTCTGCGGCTGGGAAATCACCACCGTGTGCTCGTTTCTTATGATTGGCTATACGCGCACGCCCGAGGCCATCAAAAACGCCTTTACCCAGATCATCCTCAACATGCTGGGCGGCATCGCGTTTTTGGCGGGCCTTATGTTCCTGCACGTCAACGGCGTGCCGCTGACCATCTCGGGCATGATCGAGCTTTCCGGCGCCGGAACCGCGCAATCCGCGCTGCTGGTGCTGCCGGTCGTCTTGCTGTCGATCGCCGCGCTTACCAAGGCCGCACAGATGCCGTTCCACACCTGGCTGCTCGGCGCCATGGTCGCCCCCACGCCCACGAGCGCCCTGCTGCACTCGTCCACCATGGTCAAGGCCGGCGTGTTTTTGATGGTCAAGCTGAGCCCGCTGTACGCCACCTATCCCGTGACCGGCTTTATGGTCACGAGCGTGGGCGCCATCACGTTTTTGCTCGCCGCCCTCATGGCCATCTCGCAGAGCAATGCCAAGCGCGTGCTCGCGTACTCCACCATTTCCAACCTGGGCCTCATCAGTGCCTGCCTGGGTGTCGGCGCGCCCGAGGCCGTGTGGGCCGCCATCTTCTTGATCTTGTTCCATACGGTGGCAAAGTCGCTGCTGTTCCTGTGCGTGGGCACGGCCGAGCATCATATCGGCAGCCGCAATATCGAGGACATGGACGGCATGTTCAGCCGCATGCCGCACCTGACGCGCCTGATGATGCTGGGCATCATGGGCATGTTCGTGGCGCCGTTTGGCATGCTCGTGTCTAAGTGGGGCGCCCTGGTGGCGTTTGCGCAGACCGGCAATGTGCTCATGATCATGGTGCTGGCCTTTGGCTCGGCCGCGACGTTCTTCTTCTGGGGCAAGTGGCTCGCCAAGCTCTCGGGCGTGGATTCTACGGCCGAAAACGTGGAGGGCAATGTCCATAAGACCGAATGGATAGCGCTCAACACTATCGCCGCGCTGCTGATTCTGTGCTGTGTAGCGTTCCCGATTATCTCGAGCGGTCTGGTGTCGCCTTACTTGGCCATGGTGTTTGGCCGCGTGCCGTATGTTATTGGCAAGGATGCCATGTATCTAATGGTGGTTATCGTGGCTTTTATCGCCGTGGTGCTGCTAACTTCATTCCGCGTGAGCAACAAACCGCACGTAAACGTATATCTTTCGGGCGTGGGAACCGACAATTACCGTCATTTCCGCGGCTCGATGGGACACGAGGTGAAGGCCGAAAAGCGCAATTGGTACCTGGAGGACGCCCTTGGCGAGAAGCGTATTGGCCCCGCGGGCAGCATCGTGTGCTGCAGCATCATCCTGTTCGCGCTGCTATGCTGCGTATGGATTGGTCCCGATACGCTCGCCATGGGCGAGCCCTCGGTGCTGCGCGGCAAGTATTTCGAAGGCTCGGGCGTCGTGGGCATCTTTATAGGCACCGTGGCGTTTGCCCTGCTGGCGCCTTTGGTTGGTGGCCTGATCGACGGCATCGACCGCAAGCTGTCCGCCCGCATGCAGGGCCGCGTGGGACCGCGTCTGCTGCAACCGTTCTACGATGTAGCCAAGCTCCTGCGCAAAGCCCCTGCCAGCGTAAACACCGTGGACGATACCTACATGGCGTGCGCGCTCATCTTTACCGTGGTGGGCGGCGGCATCTTTGTGTCGGGTTCCAACACACTGTTATGCGCCTTTATGGTTACCCTCGCTGCGATCTTTGTGGTGCTGGCGTCCGCCTCGACGCAAAGCCCGTTTGCCCAGGTCGGAGCCGACCGCGAGCTGCTGCAGGTCATGAGTTACGAGCCCGCCGTTTTGCTGATGAGTGTGGGCCTGTACCTTGCCACCGACAGCTTCGATTCCATCGCCGTGACGGGGCAGTCGGCCCCCATCATCGTGTACAGCGCGCCCATTTTCCTCGCGCTGCTCGCGGTGCTTACCATCAAACTGCGCAAGTCACCGTTCGATCTTTCGTACTCGCATCACGCGCATCAGGAGATCGTCCAGGGCGTCGCCACCGAGATGAGCGGCGGCACGCTGGCCAAGATGACCCTTATGCACTGGTGCGAGACCGTGCTGTTTTTGATGTGGGTGGGCATGTTCTTTGTTTGGGACAACCCGGTGAGCTGGGTCGTCGCCCTGGTCGTTATGGTCATGACGTATTTTGTCGAGGTACTGATCGATAACACCTTCGCCCGTAGCACCTGGCGCAGCTGCTTTAAGCTCGGCTGGGGTGTGGCGCTGGTGTTTGGCCTGCTCAACCTTATGCCCATCCTCGTCGACGTGTTTATTTAGGAGGCGGCATCCATGGATCATAAAATGTCGCGCTCGCCGTGGGTTATTCATTACGACGGCTCGAGCTGCAACGGATGCGATATCGAGGTGCTGGCCTCGCTCACGCCGCTGTTCGATGCGGAGCGCTTTGGCGTGGTCAACACCGGCAACCCCAAACATGCGGACATCTTTTTGGTGACGGGGTCGGTCAACGCCCAGAACTTGCCCGTCGTGCGCCAGATCTACAACCAGATGCTCGAGCCCAAGTGCGTGGTGGCGTGCGGCATCTGCGCGTGCTCGGGCGGCGTGTTCCGCGATGCGTACAACGTGATCGGTGGCGTGGACCGCGCAATTCCCGTGGACGTGTACGCGCCCGGATGCGCCATTCGTCCCGAGACGGTGATCGACGCCATTGTGGAGGCGTGCGGCATCCTGGACCAGAAGGAGGCCGTGATGCGCGCCGGCGGCGACCCGCTTACCGTGGGCGGTGCCGCTACCTGGGATGGTGGTGTTGAGCTGGGCGAGGACGGATTTGTGGCCCCGGCTGAGGCCGGCGACGCGCCCGCCGCTGGCGACGCACCTGCTGGGACGCCCGCCGCGTCCGCCGCTGCAAGGGGGGCCGAGTAATGCAAAAGGCAATCTATACCACCGTCGAGCTCGATGCGCTGCTGTCGCATGTCCAGGCGCTCAAGGGTGCTGGTGCCCGCTTTGTACAGATGCACGCCGAGCGCAACGTGGACGACGGCACGTATCGCTTGGTCTATACGTTCATCAACGTTCGTGTTGCCCAGGAGCAGATCGCGCAGGACGGCAGCTATGCGATTGAGAACCTGGTGGTTGAGGGCATCGACCAGTACCAGGAGATTCCGTCCATCAGCTCGTATTACCCTGCGGTGTTCCCGTTTGAAAATGAGGCACACGACCTGTTTGGGCTTGCCATTACCGACATGCAGATTGACTTTAAGGGCTTTTTCTACCAGGTCTCGACTGCCGAGCCCATGAGCGTCATCACGCCCGAGGTGAAAACCGCGCGCGAGAAGGCCATGAAGGTCCGTGCCGCTGCCGAGGCCAAGGCGCGCAAGGCCGCGGCCGAGAAGGCCGCCGCTGCTGCTGCAGGGGAGGGCGCTGCGAGCGTCGGCGATGCTGCGGGCGCTGCCGTCGCTCAGCCCGCTGCGGCTGCCGGCTCCGATGCTCAGCATGACGAGGCTGCCGCCAAGGCCGCGCTCAAGGCTGCCGAGATGGAGGCAAAGCTCGCCGCCATGGATCCCGAGAAAGCGGCCAAGGTTCGCGCGGCGCTTGCCGCCAAAGCCGCCCGCGATAAGCAGAAAAAGGAGGCGTAAGGTCCATGGCACATCGCTCCGTTATTCCGTTTGGCCCGCAGCACCCGGTGCTGCCCGAGCCGCTTCACCTGGACCTGGTGCTCGAGGACGACCGCGTTATCGAGGCAATTCCGCAGATCGGCTTTGTGCACCGCGGACTCGAGAAGCTCACCGAAAAGCGTGACATGCACCAGTTTGGCTACATCGCCGAGCGCATCTGCGGCATTTGCGCCGTGGGTCACAGCTGCGGCTATGCCAGCGCCTGCGAGCGCATGCTCGATATCGAGGTGCCCGGCCGCGTGCAGTATATCCGTACCATTTTGCACGAGCTTTCGCGCATTCACTCGCACCTGCTGTGGCTGGGCCTGCTCGCCGATGCCTTTGGCTTCGAGGCGCTGTTCTATCGTTCGTGGACCCTGCGCGAGCAGATTCTCAAGATCTTTGAGAGCACGTGTGGCGGTCGCGTGATTCTGTCGATTAACGAGATCGGCGGCCTTAAGCACGATATCGAGGACTCCGAGCTGGCGGGTATTGTTCAGACGCTCGATGCCATGCGCCCCGACTACGAGGCCCTGGTGCATACGTTTTTGGACGACAACAGCTGTGGCGAGCGCCTGCATGGCGTGGGCGTGATCAGCAAGAAAGACGCGCTGGAGCTTTCGATGGTCGGTCCGTTTGGGCGCGCCTCGGGCGTGGACTACGACGTGCGCATGTTTGGCGACGGTGCCTATGCGGACCTGGCTGCGTTTGAGCCCGTCGTTGCTACCGATGGCGACTGCTATGCCCGCTGCCAGGTGCGTTGCGCCGAGGTCACGCAGGCCATGGACATCATTAAGGAGCTTGTGGGCAAGATTCCGCACGACGGCATCGGTGGGCGCACCAAGCTTACGCCGGCCGACGGCGCACGCGGCGAGGTTGTGATTGAGCAGCCGCGCGGCGAGGCGTACTACTATGTGCGCGGTAACGGCACCAAGAATTTGGACCGTTTCCGTGTGCGCACGCCGACGTCGCAAAACCTGGCGGGCCTGACGCATGCACTGCAGGGCGTGCTCATTGCCAACGTGCCCATGATTATCCTGACCATCGACCCCTGCATTAGTTGCACGGAAAGGTAGGCGCGGCATGAGTTTGCTGACATTTGCCAAGACGGCCTTGGGCTCTATGGTCAAGCAACCGGTCACGGTGTGCTATCCGCAGGAGGAGCTGACGGTGCCCGAGCGCCTGCGCGGGCATATCGTCAACGATATGGACGTGTGCATCTGCTGCGGTATGTGCGCGCGTCGCTGCCCGGCGGGCGCGCTTGCGGTCGATCGCAAGGGTGGTACCTGGTCGATCGATCCGTATGCTTGTGTGGTGTGCGGCGAGTGCATCGAAAGCTGCCCTAAGCACTGTCTGAGTATGGACACCACCCGTACCCCGGTTGCGGCGGACAAGACTCCCACGGTAGAAACCAAGCCGGAGTAGCACTGGAATAGAGCTGGAATAGGGGCCGGCGGGGCAAAAATGCCCCGCCGGCCCCGCGCGTGAACGCGCGGCTAAGCCTCTGCGAACAAAAACTATGCCGGATTACGGGGCTGAATTGCGAATCCCCAACCATATCGAAAACCACGAAGATAAAACCGCAGGTAGACAGCTCGCTTTTTTCAAAAATAGAGGGTATGGATGAGGGCCCCGACTTTAGCTCCGTAATCTGGCATAGTTTTGAAATGCCACCATATCAGTAACAGCGCTTGATCTCCCGCGGACGAAGGAAAACGGATCATTTTGGCCTTGCGAGGGCTGCCGCGCGACCCGTCTGCCACGAAATGGGCCCATCTACTACGTTTAAGCCGCTACCCTCAACCATGCCAAAAAGCGCGAAAACGAAACCGCAGGTAGAACGCCTGCGGTTTTTCATGAAACGCGGTTGTGGTCAGGGGCATCGGGTTAAACATAGTAGATAGGCCAGTTTCGTGGCGAGCACCACCAATTGATCCCCCGAGGACGGAGGAAAACGGGTTCTTTTGCCCCGTCCATCTTGAGTCGCACCCGTTTTCCTGCGAAAACGCTCGTGTCTCAACTATGGTGAGACATTTGTCTCACGCTCAAAACCGAATCTGGAACGTGTGTCACCTGCTCAAATTGTGTCTCATTCCGTAACTTGAGGCTGATGCAAGGCCTGAGTCTGCGAGAAGGGAGACGCGATGGGTAAGTACACGAGGGGTCTCTTGGCGGTGATGCTGGCCGTAGTGCTGGTATTGCCGGCTGCGGCATTTGCCATGCTGCCCGAGGCCAACGCCAGGTCCAGCACCGGAATGGATGGACCGACAATGACCGGAAAGGTCGTCGATCCCGATACCAGCGGCCGCTGGGAAATCTGGGCGGCTGGCCATAGCGGCAATAAAGTATCGACCCAACACGTCGGCCGAATCTGGACCGACAAGACGGTCAAGGCAACCGAGAAAAACGAGGAGTCGGATTTTCTGACTACGCTTTCGGCCATGTCCTCGACGTCCAATTCAACCGTGACGGTTACTACGCCGCTCGACATCGTGATGGTGCTGGATGCCTCTGGCTCGATGGATGGTGAGATGGGCGGTGGAGATTCCACCAAGCGTATCGATGCACTGGAGAGCGCTGCCAGCAGCTTCATCGACACCATTGCCAAACAAAACGAGGGTATCGAGGGCGTGGATAGGCAGCATAAGGTTGCAATCGTTAAGTTCGCGGGCAAGAAGTCCGACAATATCGGCAACGGGACGTATCGTGACGGAGAACACACCTACAATTACACGCAGGTAATGAAAGGCCTGACCGATTGCTCCGGCGGCAACGTGAAAGCTCTTAAGGATAGGATTGCCCAGATTACACCCGCTGGTGCAACGCGCGCCGACAATGGCCTGCAGTTGGCAGAGGGCATCACTTCTGGTCGCGTGGACGCCAAGAAGATTGTTGTGTTCTTTACCGACGGCACGCCGACAAGCTTCAGCGAGTTCAATCCGGATGTCGCTAACGCTGCCGTAACGGCCGCCAAGAGCATGAAGGACAGCAAGGCTACCGTTTATACTATCGGCATCTTTGATGGCGCGGATCCCAAAGCCAGCGTCCAGGATTCGAAGACAAGCCAAGAGAACAAGTTCATGCAGGCCGTTTCGAGCAACTACCCCAATGCCACGAAATGGAATTCTCACGGAACGCGTGCGGAAAACTTCGACTACTACAAGTCGGCGACCAATGCCGAAGAGCTCAAGAAGGTCTTCGACGACATCTCGCAGGCCATCACATCGGAGGCGCCTTATCCGACCGAAATCCATAAGGGCTACGACGAGACCAAGTCCGGCTACATCACGTTTACCGACGAGCTGGGCGACTTTATGCAGGTTGATGGATTTACCGAAGTCGTCATTAACGGCACGCCGTTTACCAAGGCGAGCAAGACGGTCAATAAAGAAACCAATACCGACACCTACGAGTTCACCGGCAAGGCAAAAGACCTGCTCATTACCGTGCAGCGTGCCGGTGATGACAATCCCCAGAAGGGCGATATCGTAACGGTTAACATTCCTGCGTCGTTGATTCCGCTGAGTCACTTTAAGACCGTAGACGGCAAGCTTTCGGTCGACAACGTTAAGCCCATCCAGGTGAAGTATGCTTCGAGCGTGAAGAGTGTTGCGCTCGACAACCTATTTACGCCTGAGGAGGTCACGGGGCTCAAGGCTTACATCGAAAAGAATACGACCGTTGCCGACGATGGCACCAAGACCGTGAACTTCTACGCGAACAAGTGGGAGACCGGCGCGTTGGGTAATACGGTTGCGACCTTTGAGCCGGCCGACACCAACCGCTACTACTACTTCCAGAAACAGACCCCAATTTACACGGACAAGGACTGCACGCAGCCTGCAAAGAATTCGCTGGCAGATACCGGCACCTATTACTACAAGGATGAGTTTGAGGAGCAGGGCGAAAACGATGAGGCCAAGCCCGCCTCTGCCGTCATCGAGTTTATCGGCGGCGACGCTGCGAAGTTTGACGGCGCTATTGTTGCTGACGAGGACGGCAGCCTTTCGTTTAGCGTGGGAACCGCGCGCCTAGCCTTTATCGACGAGCTCCACACCACCAAGGAGAGTGTGGGCGGCAACAACACTGGTACCGCGACCGACGTTCTTAACCCCAAGTGGAACAACGTGTCCGCCAAGGCGACCGCGACGCATGTCAATTCCTACCTGGGCAACAACGGCAAGATCAGCTTTAACGTGACGCCGACAACGGTGGATACCAAGGCCAGCTTTGGCCTGACCAAGGTGCTCGAGGGCCGCAGCTGGACGGATGCGGACGAGTTTAAGTTTGAACTCTCCGCAACGTCTGAGAATGACGCCCCGATGCCCGCACACGCGACCGCGACCGTGACCAATGACGACTTGGACGACAATGGCAAGGCAGCTATCGACTTCGGCGAGATCACCTGCAACAAGCCGGGCGAGTACACCTATGAGGTCCGCGAGGTCAAGGGCGGCGCCGGTGGCATCACCTACAGCGAGAACGTTGCCGCGTTCAAGGTGACCGTGGCGGTTAAGGCCACGGGTGGGCTTAAGGCTGACGTTGAAAAGATCTCGGGCAAGACCGAGTTCAAGAACACCTATAGCGCCAAGACGGAAACCCCGCTGACTCTTGAGGCAACCAAGACGCTCACGGGGCGCCCGATGGCCGATGACGAATTTAAGTTTGCGCTGAGCTATGCGGGGCACGACGAGGTGCTGCTGGATGCAACCAACAAGGGTGGCAAGGTTGAGTTCGGGCCGCTGACGTACACGACCGAGTCGCTTGCCAAGCTGGTCGAGGAGGGCAAGGCGTCGGTTGATGCTAGCTCCGACAAGCCCACGTGGACCATTCGCTACATTGCTGCCGAGCAGACCGGAAAGCTGCCTGCGGGCGTGAGCGCCACCGTGTCGGCAATTGACGCATGTGTAACCGTTGTCGACAACGGCGATGGTACCCTGACGGCGACGGCTGTCTACGGCGATGCCGGCAACGAGTTTGTGAACACCTACACTGCCGCGCCTGTCGAGGCATCGCTTGTGGGCAAGAAGAATCTGCAGGTTCCTGATGGCTTGACCCCGGCTGACATTGCCGGCAAGTTCACCTTTACCGTGACCGGTGAAGAGGGCGCACCCATGCCCGCGAACGCGAGCGTGACCAATGATGCCAAGGGCAAGGTCGACTTTGGCAAGATCACCTTTACGCTCGACGACCTTAACAAGGCTCTGGGCGAGAAGCCCGAGAAGCGCGAGCACACCTTTACCTACACCGTGACCGAGTCCGGTGAGGTCGCTGGCGTGACCAACGACGCCGAGACTTCGCGTACGGTTTCCTTCACCGTGACTGATGACGGCGAGGGCAATCTGAGGGTGTCCCGCAAGCCGGACGGCGATGCGGCATTTACGTTCACCAATACCTATAGCGTGACGCCCGTCGAGAAAAGCGTCACCGACCAGATTACCGCGACCAAGGTCCTGGACGGCCGCGGCCTCAAGGCTGGCGAGTTCAGATTCGAGCTCGTCGAGGGCGAGGGCGAGGACGCCAAGGTCGTCGCCACCGGCACCAACAATGCCGAAGGCAAGATCACGATGAACGCCGTGAAGTACGACAAGGCCGGAACGCACGCCTATACGCTGCGCGAGGTCAAGGGCAACGCCGGCGGTATCACCTACAGCGATGCCAAGTTCACCATCGAGACCACCATCACGGACAACGGCGACGGTACGCTCAGCGCCACGCATGTTCTGAAAGACGTCAAGGTTGCCGAGTTCAAGAACACCTACAGCGTGACCCCGCTCGACGCAGAGCTCGACTTTGGCCTGAGCAAGGCCATCGACGGTCGCGACTGGACGGACTCCGACAAGTTCAGCTTTACCATCGCTGCTCCCGAGGGCACCCCGCTGCCCGACTCCGCAACCGTAACTGTGAGCAAGAAGGACGCGAAGGATGGCATCGCCGCCATAAAGTTCGGCAAGATCCACTACACGGCTGCCGGAACCTACAAGTACGAGATCCGCGAGAACGCGGGCAGCGCGGCCGGTATGACGTATGACGCGCATGTCGCAACCGCCGAAGTAACCGTGACTGATAACGGCAAGGGCGTCCTGATCGCCAACGTCACCAAGAAGGAAAGCGGCCGCTTTACCAACAAGTACCACACTGAGCTCAACTACACCGCGGCCGGCGGCCTTAAGCTCAGCAAGACCCTCTCCGGACGTCCCATGACCGAGGGTCAGTTCACCTTTACCGTGACGCCTGCCGACGAGGCTTCGGCCATCGCGCTCGGCCTGCACGAGGGCACCAACGTGTACAAGTCCCCTGCAACGGCAGAGGCAACGGTTGGCCTGATCGACATCCTGGCTGGCCATGAGGTCAAGTTTACGCAGGCTGACGCGGGCAAGACCTTTACATACACCGTTGCCGAGAAGAACGATGGCCAGCCCGGTTACACCTACGACGAGGCCGTGCGCACCGTGACGATCGCTATCGCCGACGATGGCGCTGGTACGCTCACCGCTACGACGATCGTTTCCGGCGGACCCGAGGGCACGCATGCGACGGTCCACAAGAGCGGCGAGAACAAGGTCGAGAGCGCCGTGGTCCCGTTCGCCAACAGCTACCACGCATCGACCGATAACCCGGGCACCGCTGCTCAGGTTGTCGCAACCAAGACCCTGACCGGTCGTCCGATGGCCGACGGCGAGTTCTGCTTCGGTATTGCCTATGCAGGTGAGACGGAAGCCATCAACGGCACTACGGCGTGGAACGTTAACGGCCAGGTGAGCTTTGGCACGCTGCATTACACGACCGAGATGCTTGCCGACCTGGTAAACGCCAAACGCGCCATCCGCACCGACGCGGATGCCAAGCTTGCGTGGACTATCAACTACACGGCGTTTGAGTACACGTCCCCGCTCGCAGCAAAGGGTATTACTGCCGCGAAGTCGAGCTTTAGCTTTAAGGTCATCGTCGTCGACAACGGCGACGGCACTCTGACGGCGAAGCCTGACTACGGTGGCACCGAGCCCGTGTTCGAGAACGTCTATGGCGCCGAGGCCGTCGATGCCGCACTTGCCGGCGCCAAGAAGCTCCAGGCTGCCGAGGGCCTGACCCCGGCCGATATCACGGGTAAGTTCACCTTTACCGTGACCGCCGATGAGGCGGGCGCCCCGATGCCCGAGCGCACGGCCGCAACCAACGACGCGGCCGGCAACGTGGACTTTGGCAAGATCCACTTTACGCTCGAGGACCTCAACCGCGCCTTGGGCGTGACGGATGATGCGACCGATAAGGCCGAGGCAGACGAAGCTGACGAAGCCGAGGCCGACGAGGCAGAGGCTGAAGAGGCCGACGTCGACGCTGATGCCAATGCCGACGAGTCCGGCGGCGAGTCCGAGCCCGCAGCCCCCACCGCCCCGCGTTCGCACACCTTTACCTACACGGTGACCGAGTCCGGTAGCGCCCCTGGCGTGACCAACGACGCCAACGCCACGCGTAAGGTTTCCTACACCGTGACTGACGACGGTGACGGACATCTGAAGGTCGTGCGCGAGGGTGACGACGGCGCTGCCTTCACGTTCACCAACACCTACAGCGTGACGCCTACCGATTCTGTGGTGACCGATCAGGTCAAGACGGTCAAGCGTCTGACCGGCCGCGACCTTGCAGCCGGCGAGTTCACGTTTGAGCTACTCGAGGACGGCGTGGTTGTCGCCAGCGGTACCAACGACGCCAACGGCAACGTTGCGCTGAGCCCGATCAGCTACGAGGCGCCCGGCACGCACACGTACACGCTGCGCGAGGCTTGCCCCAACGCGCTCGGCCTGTACAAGGGCGTCACCTATGACAGTACGACCTACACCGTCGTGACCACCGTCTCCGACAATGGTGACGGCACACTGACCGCGACGCACAAGCTCGAGGGAACTACCGAGTCGGCTGGCTTTACCAACAAGTACCACGCCATGCCCACGCAGGTCTCCATCGGTGCCATCAAGGTGCTCGAGGGACGCGAGCTCAAGAAGGACGAGTTTAGCTTTAAGCTCGTTGGCGAGGACATCGAGTCCACTGTCACCAACGATGCCGACGGCAAGATCAACTTCGACAAGTTCGAGTACGACGAGCCCGGTACGTACGTCTACACCATCAGCGAGGTCAAGGGCGACGAGGCCGGTATGACCTATGACAAGTCCGTCTTTACCGCGACCGTCAACGTGGCCGATGACGGCGAGGGCAACCTCAAGGCGAATGTCGCCTTTACCAAGGGCGACAAGAGCGTCGAGGGCATCGTGTTCAACAACACGTACAAGAAGCCCGAGACGCCCGTGCCGACGCCCGATCCCGGCACGCCCAAGACCGTGACGAACATCGTCAAGACGGTCAAGGGTTTCCTGCCCACCACGGGTGACCAGCAGACCGCCGCACTGCTCATGGCATTTGTTATCGCCATGGCCGGCTTCGGAGCCCTGGTCTGGGGTATCCGTAAACGCTAGGCACGCTGGCGGCGCCCGGGGCCAAAAGGCCCCGGGCGGCCGGCGGGGAGCCAGAACATAGCCCCACCCCCCCCACCCCCAGCCGCCACGGAGGTATCTCCCTCCTCCGTGGCGGCGCTTTTGTGCGTAGGCGAGGAGGGCTCGCCACGAAACCGGCCCATCTACTACGTTTAGTCCCTTACCCCCAACCATGTCAAAAAACGCGAAAACAAAACCGCAGGTAGAACGCCTGCGGTTTTGCTCAAAACGAAGGTATGGTCAGGGGTATCGAGTTAAACGTAGTAGATGGGCCGATTTCGTGGAGCGGTTCCGGCTGATCCCTTGGGGACGGAGGAAAACGGATCATTTTTGGCTTGAAGCGGCTTGCGGAGACACTTGACGTGGCCGCTCGGACAAAACTAGGCCGGTTTACGGGGCTGAGTCACGAGTCCCCAACCATGCTGATATTCGTGAAAATAAAACCGCAGGTAGACGAGCCGTCATTTTACAGAAAACGCGGGTATGGATGGGGGTCCTGAGTTTGGCCCCGTAAACCGGCATAGTTTTGAAATGGCATTAAACCGGTAGCAGACATTTTGTTATGTCGGGGCGGTCGGTCTTCGGGCAACTACCCTCGCAGGTAGGCGATGGCGATCTGCGTGCGGTTGCGCAGGCCCATTTTGGCCAGGATTGAGCTGATGTGGTTTCGCACGGTGCCTTCGCCCATATAGGCGGTGGCGGCAATCTCCTTGTTATCGAGGCCGCGGGCAATGAGCTCGGCGACCTCGAACTCGCGGTCGGTCAGGCTGACGAAGGCCGCGGGCCGGCGGGTCGTGCCCACCTCGACGCCCGCCCCATCAAAGTTGATATCCTCGATCGCCTTACCCTCGAGCACACGTTTACCGTCCATGACCTGGGCCAACGCCGGCGGGATGGCGGCGACATCGGTTTTGATCAGGTAGCCGCGGGCACCCAGTTTGAGCGCCGACACAATGTACTCGTCATCCGAGAATGTCGTCAGAAATACCACGCGCGCCGCAGGGTTGCGCTCAAGGATCTCGCGGGCCGCCGAAAGCCCGTCGCGCCCCGGCATCTGAATGTCGAGCAGCGCAATATCGGGTGCGTGTTCGGCATAAAGAGCCACTGCGTCGTTGCCGTCGGCGCCGGTACCCACCACCTCGATCTGCGGCTGGGCGCCCAGGATAATCTTGAGCGAATCGACCACTAGGCGGTCGTCGTCGACAACGATGAGCCTCATCGGCCCTCATCTCCTTGCTGTTTGGGAACGGTGGCAAACACACGCCAGCCGCCGGCGCCGGCGCGCGGGCCGGCGGTGAAGGTGCCGCCAAGCGCCTCGACGCGCTCGCGCATGGAGCCGAGCCCCATGCCCTCTGCGGTGCCGCGGCTGCTTGCTTGGACCCCGCCCGCGCCATCGTCGGTAACGATGAGCTGGTAAAACGACGGATGCTCCATGCATCGTACGGTGACGGTCTGGGCGCAAGCGTGGCGCATGGTGTTGGAGAGCGCCTCGCGCAGGACCGCCGTAAAGCAGTTGGCGACATTTGCGGGCGCATGCTCGGTCAAAACCTCAAGTTCAATCTGCGGCCCGCCATCTGAGCGCGCGCCCTCCACGATGCGCTCGAGCTGTACGGAGAGATTTGCCGCGTTGTCGTTGAGCGCGTGGACGCTCGAGCGCACGAGCTGAAGCGCTTCGTCCACGGTGCGCTTGACGTCAGCGAAGTCGGCGGCGACGCCGGGCTCGTTGGCGTGGACCACGCGTAGGGCCTCGGTTTGCAGCGAGGCGCGCGTGAGCTGGTGCCCCACGTTATCGTGAATCTCGCGTGCGATGCGGGCGCGCTCGGCGAGCGTTGCGAGCTCGACCTCGTAGTCCTGGCGGTCGGCAAGGTCGCGGTTGCGCGCCTCGAGCGCGAGGGCTCGCTCCTGCAGCTCGTCGCGGGTGCGACGCATGCGCTCCTGCTCGCGCTCCAGCTGAGCGGTGCGCAGAGACAGCAAGGTGGCGGCGACTGAAAGGATGGCGGTCAACAGCAGCGCACGGGTGGGAAGCGCGCCGGCGTGGGCATATGCGACGAGTGCGCAGACAAAGATGGCGCCGGCGCCCAGCGCGACCCAAACGTGTTCACGGCGCACGCGTCGCGCGATGTCATAGAGGGCGAGGGGCGCAAACGGCACAAACGGCGGCACAAAGACGGTCACCATAATGTAAGCGTAGCTCGCGGCCTCACCGGCGCGGCGGGCACGTTCGCCTTGCGCAATTTCCGTAAGCGAGGCGACTGCGACGCCAAGACAAAACGCCGCGACCAAGCAAGCATCCACAGCAAGGCCCAGAGCGGCCGCGATACAGCACGCCAGCATGATCGATTTGTCGAATAGCCTGTTCATACGGGTATTGTACGCGATGGTGCGCGCGACGATTGCTCAGGTGCCGCAACCGTGACATTCCTCCCGCCCGCCCCCGCCGCACTCGTGACAAAGCTCACTGGTGCGCGCCGGCGGCTCCTGCGATGATGCAATCGTACCGGGCCGAAATCAACAGAAGGGCCGCCTCATGACAGACATCGTCCACGTCGAAAACCTCGTCAAGCGCTACGACGATCTTATCGCGCTCGACCACTTTAACCTGAGCATCGCCCCCGGCGAGATCTTTGGCCTGCTGGGCCCTAACGGCTCGGGCAAGACTACGTCCATCAACTGCATTCTGCAGCTGCTCGCCTACGACAAAGGCACCATCGAGTTGTTCGGCGAGCCCATGACGCCCGCCCGCTACGACCTCAAGCGCCGCATCGGCGTGGTGCCGCAGCAGGTGGCGGTGTTCGACGAGCTCACGGTGCGCGAGAACATCGACTATTTCTGCAGCCTCTACGTCAACGACCGCAAGCGCCGTCGCGAGCTGGTTGACGAGGCCATCGACTTTGTCGGGCTGGGCGACTTTGCCAAGTTTCGCCCCGGCAAGCTCTCGGGCGGTCTGGCGCGTCGCCTCAACATCGCCTGCGGCATCGCGCACAAGCCCGAGCTCATCTTCTTCGACGAACCCACGGTGGCCGTCGACCCGCAGAGCCGCAATGCCATCCTGGAGGGCATCTGCCGCCTGCGCGACGAAGGCGCCACGGTGGTGTATACCAGCCATTACATGGAGGAAGTCGAGCAGATCTGCAGCCGCATCATGATCATGGACGGCGGGCGCGTGCTGGCGCAGGGCACCAACGACGAGCTCAAGCGCATGATTCAGATGGGCGAGCGCGTGACCGTCGAGGTCAGCGCCGTCGAGCTCGCCACGGTCGAGCGGCTGCGCGCCCTCGAGCACGTGCTTTCGGTTGAGCTTTCCGGCGGCGAGCTCGTCTGCACCTGCGAAGCGAGCCCGCACAACCTGGTTGACATCCTCGACACACTGCGCGCCGCCGATGTGGCGCTCGGCCGCGTGTGGAGCGAGCCGCCGACCCTCAACGACGTATTCCTCGAGATCACCGGCCGCGAGCTGCGCGACTAGGGGGCGGCCATGTTCAACACCATTATCATTACGGTCAAGACGCTGCTGCGTCGGCCGAGCACGTGGGTTTGGGGCGCGATCTTTCCCGTCGCGCTTTCCACGATGTTCATGTTTATGTTTGCGAATCTGAGCTCCGACGGCACGGTCGATCCGGTGCCGGTGGCCGTCGTGGCGGATGAGGCCTGGAGCGCCTCGACCTTTAAGGACGTGGCGACGTCGCTTGCCAAGGAAGGCGACGACCAACTGCTCGAGATCCACGAGTGCGACGATGCGGTCGATGCGAACCGTGCTCTTAAGGCCGGCGAGGTCGCGGGCATCTATGCGGTCGATGCCGCGGGCACGCCCAAACTCACGTTGCTTTCGAGCTATGACGGCTCGCGTGCGACGTCGGTGCTCACCGACCGCAGCATCCTGGAGACGGTGGCAAGCTCGTATACGCAAAATGCCGAGCTCATGCGCCAGATTGCCCAGGACAACCCGGCGGCGCTCGCCGACCCGGAGGCGGTTGCGCGCGCCCTGTCGCTCGAGGGCGGCACTCGCCGTGTGAGCCTGACGCGTGCCACGCCCGATGGCACGGTCATCTACTACTACGCGCTCTTTGGCCTGGTCGCGATGATGTCTGCCGAGTTTGCCGCCTTGAGCGTCGTCGACCTGCAGCCCAATCTGTCTGGCCTTGGTGCGCGTCGCTGCGTGGGTGGCCTTTCCAAGACGGCGTCGCTGGCCGGCATCTTTGTGGGCGCGTGGTTGGTTTCCTTTGCCTCGATGACGATCGCGATCGGCTACGTGCGCCTGGTCGTGGGGGTCGACTTTGGCGGGCGCGAGGGGCTCTGCCTGGTGGGCGGCGCCGTGTCCGCGCTTGCCGCCACGGGTCTGGGCCTTTTTGTGGGCACGCTTCCCGTTAAGGGCGGCAAGGCGTCCAAGTCGGGCATCCTCACAGGCTTTGCCACCACGTGTGCCCTGTTCGCCGGGCTTTATGGCGAGCCGGCGATGGCGCTTGCCGACGACGTCGCCCGCGCCTGCCCGGCCGAGAGTTGGCTCAATCCCGTCAAGCTCATCTGCGACATGTTCAACCGCTTGTATTTCTTTGAGGACCTGGGCCCCTTTGCCGTTCGCGCTGGCGCGCTGGCCCTTATGGCGTTGCTGTTCGTTGCCGCCGCCACGCTGATCTTTGGAAGGAGCCGCTATGAGCACCTTTAAGACCGCGCTTCGCATGGCGCTGGCGCACCCGTTCTACCTGCTCATCTATACGGTGTTCATCTCACTCATGGGCGTATTCATCGCGGCATCGGTGAGCTGGAACTCGTCGCAGCTCACCGAGTACGAGCCCTACGACACCAACGTGATCGTGGTCGACCGCGACGACAGCGACCTTTCGCGTGCGCTTACCAAGCACCTGGGCTCGCGCTTTGATCTGGTCACGGGTATCGGCGAGGACACCTATGACCTTGCGGACGCGCTCTCCAAGAGCAACAGCGCCAAGGGCAGCGCCGACTGCGTGTTCTTTATCCCGGAGGGGTTTGAGGACGACCTCGTTGCAGCGGCCCGAGCGGGGGAGCCCCTGCCCAAGCTCGATGTGACCTACGGTGCCGGCACCATGGCGGCGGCGCTTTCGTCTGCCGAGGCCTCGCGCTGGATCTCGCTCGCGGGCGCTGCGGCCGCACTTGATCCTACTGCCTCCGACGGTGACGTCGCCAAGGCCGCCGAGCATGCCGCCGTCAAGCGCGCGGAGGTCGAGATTGAGCAGGTCAAGGTCGACTCGACAGCCGCCGCCACGCTTGAGTCGTACTTCAACTTTGGCACGTACGCGATTATCTCGTCGGTCATCGTATCGGTGGGGCTGGTGTTCTCGGGCATGAACGAGCCCGAGCGCGTGCGCCGCATGGAGGCCAGTCCGGTCTCCGAGCGTCAGCGCTCGCTTGCCGTGTTTGCGGCCGCCGCCGTGCTCGCCGTCTGCATCTGGTTTGTGTCGAGCATGATGGGCGTCGTGGGCTTTGCCGGCGCGGTCGCCGAGGTCGGCGTGGGTCGTGTATGCCTGGCACTGGCGTCAACGTTTGCCCTGGCGTGCACGCCGCTGGCCGTTGGCTTTGCGTTGTCGAGCCTGGGCGCGCGCGAGGAGCTGCTCAACGGTGTGGGCAACCTGCTCGGCATGCTCATGACGTTTTTGGGCGGCGCCTGGATGCCGCTGTCGCTGATGGGCCCGGCCGTTCAGACGGTGGCGCACTTTGTGCCGACGTATTGGGTGAACGACGCGATCGGCAAGGCGCTCGCCGCGGACCTGACGTCCGCCGTGCTGGGCGACATCGTCTGCGATCTGGGCGTCACGGTGCTCTTTGCCATGGCCATCGCCGCCGTAGGCCTAGCCCTCGCACGCGCCAAATCCCACGCCTAGCTACCTAGTCATTGGGTGCTCATTGGGGACAGACTTAAACGACCAAGAGTGCTCATTGGGGACAGACTTAAACGACTAGTCATCGGGGACAGTCTTTGCCGATTCGCCGGCTCGCCGGCAGGGTTGCCAAGGACTGTCCCCAGCTGCCGGCAGGAAAGGAACGTCCCTAACTGCCGGGTGGCGAGGCACTCATTTAAGTCCGTCCCCAATGAGTGGTTTCAGTCATTTAAGTCTGTCCCCAATGACTAGGCGCCGTACTTGACTTTGACCCCGCTTTAACGGGTACCATCCTCTATGTCTGTAACGCCATATAGACCGAGGGGATAGATCTATGACCGCAACTTCACCCGCAGCACCCGCTAAGGTGTACTTCACCAACTTGCGTACGCATGCTCGCGAGAGCCAGCTCGACAAACTCAAGCGCCTCATCCGCCGCGCCGGTATTGAGCAGATCGACTTTGAGAACAAGTTCGTCGCTATCAAGATTCACTTTGGCGAGCTGGGCAACCTGAGCTTTTTGCGCCCCAACTACGCCCGCGCCGTCGCGGATGTCGTGAAGGAGCTGGGCGGCAAGCCTTTCCTCACCGACTGCAACACGCTCTATGTCGGTAGCCGCAAAAACGCGCTCGAGCACATCGACACCGCTTATCAGAACGGCTTTACCCCGTATGCCACGGGCTGCCAGGTCATCATCGCCGACGGCCTCAAGGGCACCGACGAGGCGCTCGTCCCGGTCGAGGGCGGCGAGTACGTGCGCGAGGCCAAGATCGGCCAGGCGCTCATGGATGCCGATATCGTGATTAGCCTCACCCACTTTAAGGGCCATGAGCAGGCCGGTTTTGGCGGCGCCATGAAGAACCTGGGCATGGGAGGCGGCAGCCGTGCCGGCAAGATGGAGCAGCATGCCGCCGGCAAGCCGAACGTCGCGACCGAGCACTGCATTGGCTGCCGTGCCTGCGAAAAGATCTGCGCGCACAACGCTATCTCGTTCGACGACACCCGCGAGCGCGAGCTTGCCAGCGGCGCTACTCGTACGGTGCACGTGGCCGCCATCGACCACGATCGCTGCGTGGGCTGCGGACGCTGCATCGGCGTGTGCAACCAGGACGCCATCAAGCCCGTCTATGACGCCGCGGCCGACGTGCTCAACTGCAAGATCGCCGAGTACACCAAGGCCGTCGTCGACGGCCGCCCGAGCTTCCACATCTCGCTTGCCATGGATATCAGCCCCAACTGCGATTGCCATCCCGAAAACGATACGCCTATCGTCAACGATATCGGCATGTTCGCGAGCTTCGACCCGGTCGCCATCGACCAGGCCTGTGCCGATGCCGTCATGGCGTCCGAGCCGCTGCCCAACACCGAGCTCACCGATAGCGCGGCCAAGATGGAGCATAACCACGAGCATCTGGAGGGCGAGCAGGCGCGTGACCCCTTCTGCATCACGCATCCCGACACCGACTGGCGCGCGTGCATCGCGCACGCCGAGAAGATCGGCCTGGGCACGAGCAAGTACGAGCTTATCGAGGTCAAATAGCGCCTAGCTATTGGACAATATAAGCGCCTTTGTGGCGTAATTCGAGCAAAAGCCGCTCGCGAGCACAGCGCTCACGGGCGGCTTTTCGGAAGTGCGGGGAAAAGTCGAATACCGCCGACCACAAGGCGTTTTTGGCAACAAAACCCAGACGTTGCTTGTTGCCTAAAAATACTCGTCGAGGAAGTTGTTGACCGTGTTCCAGTAGAGCTCGGGGTCAACTTGCGCACTCTTGGCGTGAGCGGCACCGTGGATAAACAACATGGAAGCCGTCGCGTGTTTGAGTTGCTCCACACTGCTTGCCTTATGAAAGTCGTAGCCTGCGCGCACGTTGCACACCAAGTTTGCTACATCGAGCAAGGAAAGCTGGGCAGGCGCGAGCACGTTCATGCCGCGGTCATGGAATCGTTTGGCGTATCGGGCCATACCGATGGGCTCATTGGTATGGCCATGCAGGCAGACGGCGTAGTCGTGCGTGCTCTCCGACGCAGCAAAATGCCAGGCGGCGAGCTCGGTTCCGTCATCTGCGGTGAGGCTGCTGCTCTCGCGATTCTCTTTAAACCACGCCCGCGCCTCGGTTTCCTCGGCATCCGGCTGCTCACCTTTTTTGTCGTCTTTGCCATCCTGCATCATCTTCATGGTGTACGGCGCTTGGGGGTTCAGGGCAAAGTCAAACAAAAAGTTGCCGGCAAATCCGAGCAACGTGACAACGAGCGCCAGCGCAACAACGACGGTTATCTTAAGCTTTCGATGGGGGTGTGCGCTTTGAGACATTTACGGTTCTTCTTAAAGATGTTGATACGTCAACACTTAAAACAAGCGCATTATGGATGTTCGCCGTTGATGCGTCAACAAGAAAAGAATGGGTAAACAAGGGGTCACGTATGGTGCAAATTTCGCACGTACCCAGACGCTTTGATATAGTGTTGAGAACTCTTTACGTTGGAGGATGTAACCGGCATGTCCGATTCGAGCGACAGTTCTAAGCCGCGACCCAAGACCGCGGCCGTTCCACACTACACGGTGGGTGAGGAGATCATGAACTCCGTCACCCATGGTGTCGGTTGCCTGCTGGGCATCGCGGGCCTGGTGCTCCTGATCGTATTTGCCGCTCTTCGCGGCGGAGGCCCGGCTCACATGGCCGCGGCGATTGTCTATGGCGTCAGCATTATCCTCGAATACCTAGCCTCTACGCTCTACCACGCGATTCAGCCCGCACGCGCCAAGCGCGTGTTTCGCATCATCGACCACAGCTGCATCTACCTGCTCATAGCCGGCAGCTATACGCCGTTTTGCCTCATCACGCTCGCAAACGACGGCGGCCCTATGCTGTTCTTTGCCGTATGGGCCATCGCCATTATCGGCATCGCCCTCGAGTGCTTTATGCGCGAGCGTCAACCGCACTGGGTAAGCGGCCTGGTCTACCTGCTGATGGGCTGGCTCGTCGTCTTTAAGCTGCCCGAGCTCGTGTCGCTGCTCAACCCCGTGGCACTTGCCCTGCTCGCTGTCGGCGGCGTGTGCTACACCGTGGGCGTGCCGTTCTACATCGCTAAAAACGTGCGCTACCTGCACAGCGTGTTTCACTTGTGGGTGCTCGCCGGCAGTATCTTCCAGTTCATGGCGGTGATCCTCTTCGTAATCTAGCGATCACGTCTGTGCCTGCGGACCCATCCAAGCGGCCGCCGGACGCAACTGCCCTATCCGTTATCTACGCTTACTACCTAACGTCCCGAATCTTGGAGGTTCGAGAAACTCCCGATGGACATAACCATCTCCCTTATCACCACCCTCGTTTTGACCCTCATCAACGGCTACTTCTCTATGTCCGAGATGGCGCTCACCACGGCCAAGCGCGCCGTGCTGGAGCACGAGGCCGAGGAAGGCGACAAACGCGCCGAGCGCGCCGTTAAGCTGGCTGCCGACTCCGACCAGCTGCTCGCCACCATCCAGGTCGCCATCACGCTCGTGGGCTTTGCCTCGTCCGCCGTCGCCTCGACGAGCTTGTCCGACCCGCTCGCCACGTGGCTCATGAGCTTTGGCATCGCGCCGCTCTCTGCCATCGCGCGCGGGCTGGCGCCGGTCATCATCACCGTTGCGGTCGCCTTCGTGTCCATCGTGATTGGCGAGCTTGTGCCCAAGCGCATTGGTCTGGCCAATGCCGAAGGCGTGTCCAAGCAGGTCGTGGGGACGTTGTCGTTTTTCCAAAAGATCGCCCGTCCGCTCGTGTGGCTGACTGGCGCTTGCTCCGATGGCCTGGCCCGCATCCTGCGCATCAAGAGCGCCGACGATCGCCAAAACGTCTCGGAGGAAGAGATTAAGTACATGGTCTCGGAGCAGGACGACCTGCTCGACGAGGAAAAGCGTATGATCCACGAGATCTTCGACCTGGGCGATACCGTTGCCCGCGAGGTTATGGTGCCGCGCGTGGACACCACCATGTGCGAGGACGACGAGACGGTCGCCGACGTGCTGTCCACTATGCGCCAGACCGGCTTTAGCCGCATCCCCGTCTATCACGAAGATCCCGACAACGTGGCGGGCATCGCGCACATCAAGGACCTGATTCAGCCCTCGCTCGACGGCGAGGGCGACCGGCCCATCGCCGGTTATTTGCGCGACGCCACCTTTGTGCCCGACACCAAGGACATCCTGCCGCTGCTGTCCGAGATGCAGACTTCGCACGACCAGATCGTGGTGGTCGTGGACGAGTACGGCGGCACGGCTGGCATCATTACCATCGAGGACATCGTCGAGGAGATCGTGGGCGAGATCGAGGACGAGTTCGACCCCGACAACAAGTACCTCACGCGTCTTTCGCGCCGTGAGTGGCTCGTCGATGGGCGTTTTTCGTGCGATGATGCGATTGAGCTTGGTTGGCCGCTCGAGGAAAGCGATGATTATGAGACCATCGCCGGCTGGATTTTGGAACTTTGCGACTCGGTGCCCGACATCGGAGAGGTGTTTGAGGTTGCAGGGTACAAGTTCAAGGTGCAGTCGATGCGTGGCCAGCGCATCTCGCTTATTCGCGTGATCGCTCCGGCCGAAACCGATAAGAAGGATTCCGAGTCCTCGGCAGATAAGCCGGCGACGCCGGGCGCGGGCTCTGCGGGACCGCACGACGGCGACGAGTAGGGCAAGGAAGAGTAGGGGAGAGTTATGGCAGGCCTGTTCAACATCCTTAAGGTCACCGTCAGCGAGGACAAGATCTGCGCGCATGTGCTGGTGAACCCCGGCATGCCGCTCATGACCTCGGAGGACATCGAGGCCACGGCGCGCGTGTACTACCTGGTGCCCGCGATTGCCAAGCACCTGTGCCTAGGCGATTCCGGTCGTGAATTCCAGGACTGCATGGGCCAGACCGAGCTTTGCCATCTGCTGGAGCACGTGACAGTGGAGCTCATGAACGAGACCGGTCTCGCCGGCAGCATTTCGTGCGGCCGTACCCGCGTAAGCGAGCACGATGAGCGTGTCTTTGAGGTTGAGCTTTCATGCCCCGATGACGCGCTGGCCATCGGCGCGCTGTCTTCGGCGACCTTTATGATGGACTGGGCCTATCTGCACGCCGACCAGCCTGCTCCTGACGTGGAGGGCACGGTCGCGGGCCTGCGCAACCTGGTGCTGGGTATGCGCGCCGAGGCCGAGGGCAAGGATCCGCACGAGGCCATCGCCGCCGCAAACGCCGAGGACGGGGCCGAAGGCGAGGCTCCTGCCGATTCCGAACCCGGCGTCGAGGCAGCTGCTGAGGAAGCTGTCGAGTCCGAGCCCGCGGAGCCCCAGGGTGTCCCGAGCTTTGACGATGAGCTGCAGGAGGCAATCGATACCGAGGGCGCGACCGCCGAGAGCCACGAGGCCCCCGCTGCCGTCTACGGTGGCGCGGCGACGGTTCCGGCAGGTCCCGCACAGGAAGGTGCGCTTCCGCTCGTTGATGGCGCCGGCGAGGACCCGGCGGCCACGGTGGCCATGCCTGCCATGCCGCAGGAGTAGGCTCACTCGCTTATCACCATCATGTACCTGCGCTTTTACCGTACGCAGATGAGCGCGACGGCAAGTGTTGCGCTGCGGGTATAATGGACAGCATTCAAACGGTGGGCATCGAGGTGCCCGCAGGAGAGGAATGATCATGGGAAAGACTTTCAGCTTTGTTTCCGGTGCGCTCCTTGGCGCTGCCGCCGGCGCTATCATCGGCGTTGCTCTGGCCCCGCGCTCGGGTGCCGAGACCCGTGCCATGGCCGCCGATATCGCCAACGATGCCTGGGACAACATGCGCGACACCTACGAGCACGGTGCCGAGGAGGCTCGTGCCGCGGTCAACGACTTTGGTCCGATGGTCGACGCCAAGACCGATGACCTGCGCGCCAAGGTCGACCTGGCCCGCGAGCGCATGGACCAGCTTCGCGAGCAGCTCAACGACGCCATCTCGGGCGGCAACGTGACGCCCGCTGCCGACGTCGTGGTCGAGAACGTCACTGAGGCCGGCACCGAGGCCACGGAGCCCTCGACCGAGGCATAATGCGCGCAGGGGATTTTGTTGGCGTCAAGGTTTATCGTAAGCCTGCCGAAGACAAGCGCACCAAAAAGGACGGCACGCCGCGCAGCCCCAAAAAGCTCGGCAAGATTCACTTTCCGGTTTTTACCCCGGGCGGTACGCGCGTGGTGGGCTTTATGGTTCGCCAGTCCGATATCGCGGGCATGATCGAGCGCCCCGATCGATTTGTGGCACTCGATGCCATCGGCGTCTATGAGGGTGCTGTCGTGGTCGACGACGTCAAGGGCACCTACGATGCCGCCGCGGCCAAGCGCCTCGATATCAACCTGGACGATTGCATCATCTGGGTTGGCATGGACGTGCGCACGGAATCGGGCGATATCGTGGGCTACTGCTCGGACGTTGAGTTCAAGCCGCGTTCGGGTATCGTGCAGACGTTCTACGTGACCGCCGGCACTGCCTCGAGTGTGCTGGTGGGCGACACACAGATGCCGCCGACGATGCTGCGCGGCTACGAGAACGGCGCGATGATTGTCTCGGACGAGGTCAAGTCGCTCGGGTATTCGGGCGGCGCGGCCGCCAAGGCTGCCGAGGCCAGTGTCGTGGTGGGCGATAAGGTCAAGAAGGGCGCCAAGGTGCTCGATGACAAGGGATCGGCCGCCGTGGACAAGGGCAGTCGCGCACTGGGCAAGCAGCTCGGCAAGACGCGCGGTATGTTCAAGGCCTTTAAGGACGAATATCAAAAGGCGAGCGGGGGCTCGTCAAAAGCTAGCAAATAGCGACGTACCAAATGATGGGAGGCGAGCCGGAGACATGTTGCTCCGGCTCGCTGTGTTTATGGGGGAGGGCACATGCGCCAAAACGGATCTAACTTAAACGGGCGCTCGGGTGCGCGTCCGACGGCGCGACGCGACCTGGGGCAGCTGCCCAGCGGTCAGCGTCGACGTCGCCGTAAACCCGGCGCGATGTACCTCAACCATAGCCGTGGGTTTAGCGATCGCAGCGCGCGCATCGGCAACGGGCGCTCACCGCGCCGACCGTCCCGCCTGCCCTATGCGCTCATCGCTGTCGGCTGTGCGCTCGTGCTGTTTATCGCTGCCGTCGTGGGCTATGTCAATCGCAGCGTGGACATTGTGCTCAATGGGGAGCAGGCTTCGGTGCGCGTGGGCTCCACGCTGCAGAACCTTATCGATGATCAAGGCCTGATCGACACCTACGATGCCGGCGACTTGTTGGCTGTCGACGATAGCGTGCTTACCCGCCGTGGCGGCGAAAAGCTGTCGGTGAAGGTGGACGGCAAACGGGTGAAGCAGCGCAATTGGAATAGCCGCGAGCTAACGGGCGGCGAGAAAGTGACGGTCAAAGACGGCCGCGACACGTACGAGAAGCACGAGGTCCAGGTCACGACCATTGAGCCCAAGTTGAAGGTCGAGGGCACGGGCGCTATCGAATACGTTAAAACCTGGGGCGTTCGGGGCCGCTCCGAGGTATGGGTCGGCGAGCAGTCGGGCAAGACGCAGGACCGCGGCGAGGTCGTGCCCGCCACCGACTGTGTAGTCGAGTGCGCGAGCGTAGCGCCCAAGGGCAACGAAAAGTACGTGGCCCTGACATTTGACGAGGGTCCGAGCGGCGCGACCAAGCAGGTCTTGCAGGTGCTTAAGGAAAAGGGCGTCACGGCGACGTTCTTCCTTTCGGGCGATGCTGCGGAAGCCTCGCCCGCTACTGCCAAAGCGATTGTCGATGCCGGATGCGAGATCGGCTCCAACAGCTACAGCGATGATTCGCTCAAGGGCAAGGATCGCGAGGCGGTGCGCAAGCAGATCACGAAGGGTACCGAGGCGATTAAGTCGGCGACCGGCGTCGAGACGATGTTGCTGCGTGCTCCCTACGCCGCGTTTGACGAGCAAAACTGGATCGATGCGATGGACCTGGTGTCTGCCGTGGTCTCGTGGAATGTCGATTCGGGCGACTGGCTGCTCAACGGCGCCGACGAACAGGTTTCGACCGTGCTCGAATCGGTGACTCCGGGCAACATTGTTTTGTTCACCGATAGCGACGAGTGCTCCGAACAGACGCTCGAAGCGCTGCCGCAGATCATCGATGGCCTTGTCGCCAAGGGCTACAAGATCGTGACGCTGAGTGATTTGGTTAAGACGGATACGTCGCTGAGCAAAAAACTCACCTCGCTAACGAAGACTTCTATGCCCAAGAACGCCGTGTTTCCCCAGCTCGCCGAAGATAACGACACCACAGACTAGTCATGGGGGACGTTCTTAAACGACTATGTCACGGATGCGTCAGCGTTTGGTATGCCTGCGATGTTTGGAGCATAAATTTGGCGTCACGGCGCGATGCTGATGCTATAGTTACTGCGGATAACAAGGGTCAAGAGAAAGGTTGCAGGTGAAATCCAAACCTCGACCATACAGTCGATGACCCCTTGCAGGTGCTTCTTGCGCATGCACGGGGTGTGAGCGCCGAGCGGTGTGCCGCCCGCGCATGCGTATACATATCTAAAAGTCCACGGATGGCGCGCCGGCATGGCCACGGTCCGAGGGAATAATGATGGGGAGCACCAGTGAATTATCTGAGTGAGATGCTCAAGCTGCCGGTCTTGGACGTCGATGGCGAAAAGCTCGGCGTTGTGAACGATTTTGGCATTGCTACCGGCGAAGTTTTTCCGCACGTGACGTCGCTCGCGTTCCGCGGTCCCGGCAAGACGCCGTTTATGATCAGCTGGCGAAAATGGGTCGACCGTATCGACGAGACGGGCGTATACCTTAAGACGTCGGCTACCGAAATCCGTTTTTCGTACCTGCAGCCGACCGAACTTTTGCTCGCGCGCGACGTGCTCAACAAACAAATCGTCGACACGCAGGGCATGAAGGTCGTGCGCGTAAACGACATCAAGTTTTCCATGTCAGGCGAAAATCAGCTGCGCCTGCTGGGTGCCGAAGTCGGTGCCCGCGGTCTGCTGCGCGCAATCAGCCCCGCTCTTGAACATGTCGTCGAGGGCTTTATGAAGCACCTGGGCAAACCGCTCGGCGAGGACATCATCGCCTGGTCCTACATGGACCTGCTCGATCGCTCGACTAAGAACATCCAGCTGTCGGTGTCGCATAAGACGCTCGGCGAGCTGCATCCTGCCGACATTGCCGACATTATCGAGCAGCTCGATCCTCGCCTGCGCGCGCAGGTGTTCGCGCAGCTCGACACCGCCCAGGCCGCCGAGGCCATCTCGGAGTTCGATGACGACGAGCTCATGACCGAGATGCTCGAGGGCCTGTCCGACACGGATGCGTCGTCGATGCTGGCCATGATGGACCCGGACGACGCCGCCGACCTGATCGACGAGCTCGATTACGAGAAGGCCGAGAAGCTCCTGCGCCTGATGGGCGTTCAGGAGGAGAAGGCGATTCGTAACCTGCTGGGCTATGAGGAAAACACTGCCGGCCGCATTATGACCTCGGAGTTTGTCTCCCTGCCTGCCACGGCGACGGTCGGTGACGCCATCGAGGCGATCCGCAAGCTCGACGAGGATTTCGAAAGCGTCTACTACGTCTATACCGAGGACCCGAGCGGTATGCTGACCGGCGTGCTCTCGCTGCGCACGCTGATCGTGGCCGACCGCGACGCCACGCTGGGCCAGCTGGCCTACCGCGACCTGGTTTATGTGTCGCCCGACGAGGACCAGGAAGACGTAACGGACGAGATGACCAAGTACGACCTGGTCGCCATCCCCGTCTGCGATGAGAACCGCCACATCTTGGGCATTGTGACCTTCGACGACGCCATGGACGTTATCGCCGAGGAGTACCAGGAGGACCTGCAGATCGCAGGCGTCGGCTCGGGCGATAGCGCGTCCGACGACTCGACGAATGTGCTCAGCTGGTTTGTGCATCGCCAGTACTGGGTTGTCGTGTGGGGCATTGCCTCGTGCATCATGGCGGCAGTGCTGGGGACGGCGCTGGGCTCCGCACATCTGGTGGTGTTCCCCATGTGCGCCATGCCGCTCGTGCTGCTGGCTGCCTCGCGTATGGTGTCGTTCGTCAAGAACTACTTCCTGGAGTACGACGGCCATGACGATGAACCCAAGCCGTATCTGGGATTCTTCTTCCAGAGCACGGGCATGGGCCTGATCCTGTCGCTCGTGACCTACCTGTGCGCTCAGCTGGTGCGCACCACGGCGTTCCCCGACGCGCCCATGCTTGAGGAGCAGCTCTTTACCGGCTGCTTTAACATCGCGGCCATCGTCTGCCTGATTGGCAACATGAGCGCTGTGATTTACCTGATGGTGCTGTTCTGGCGCGACGAGCACGATCTCAATACGTCGGGTACCGCCATGAACGTCATTGCCGTCATGATCTCGTGCGTGGCGTACTGTGCCGCTGCGGTGCTGCACACCATGTCGGTCATGGGTTAGGTGGTCGCGTGCAAAATAGCAAGCAAAAGCAGGGCACCAAGCAAAAGCTGACCATCGCGGCCATCTTTGGTGCCATGGGTCCTGGCCTTCTGGCGGCGCTTTCGGGCAATGACGCCGGCGGCATCGCCACGTATTCCAGCGCCGGTGCCAGCTATGGTTACAAGATGCTCTGGATGCTTCCCGTCATGACCGTGCTGCTCATCGTGACGCAGGAGACCGCGGCGCGTTGCGGCTGCGTGACGGGCAAGGGCCTGGCCTCGCTCATTCGCGAGCGCTTTGGCGTGCGCAAGAGCGTGCTGGCCATGGCGGCGCTGCTGATTGCCAACACAGCCGTGACCATTTCGGAGTTTGCGGGTATCGCGAGCGGCCTTGCCCTCTTTGGCGTGCCGGCGAGCATCTCGGTGCCGCTTGTGGCGCTGATGGTTTGGATGCTTACCATGTCGGGTAGCTTCCAGCGCATCGAGAAGATTCTGTTGCTGGTGAGCTGCGTGTTTGTGACCTACATTGTCGCTGCAATTATGGCTGGTCCCAGTTGGGGCGAGGTGGCGGTCGATCTGGTTGTACCCAACATTCAAAATGACCCCAGCTACGTGTCGCTTGTGGTCGCGACGATCGGTACCACCATCGCGCCCTGGATGATTTTCCTGGCACAGAACAACGTGGTCGATAAGAATGCGGGCGAGGACGATATCGTGTTGCAGCGCATCGATACCGTGAGCGGCTCGATTGCCGCCGATGTCATTGCCGGTTTTATTATCATCACGACCGGTACGGTATTGTTCCCCGCGGGCATTCAGATTAGCGACGCTGCAGACGCTGCCCGCGCGCTGGAGCCCATTGCGGGCCAGTGGTCCACGGTGCTGTTTGCCTCGGGCCTGGTCGCGGCGAGCTTCTTGGCCGCCTGTGTGCTGCCGGGCGTTACGTCCAGCGCTATCTGCGAGGCGTTTGGCTGGGAACGCGGTGCCGATCGCAGCTGGGACGAGGCCCCGGTCTATCGCGGCATCATTACGGCAATCATTGGCATTTCTGCCGTGCTGGTGCTCATGCCCGGCGTCGACCTGTTCCAGATTATGATGACCTCGCAGGTCATCAACGGCGTGTTGCTGCCCGTGGTTCTGGTGTTCCAGGTGGTTATTGCCGCCGATCGACACATTATGGGCGCCAACCGCAACGGCCGTGTGTGGAATGTGCTCACTTGGGCGACTATCGGCGTTATTACGGTGCTGACGGTCGTCATGTTTGTTCTGCAAGCGATGGGCTACAGCGCGTAGCACCTCTCTTGGACTCTAAACAGGCCGCCGCCATGGGCTGCGGCCTGTTTTTGTCTGCTATAGGGTGCTAGTTATATACCGATATGCAGCTATAAAGCCGCCTCTGGGGTGAATTAACAGCCCAGAGGCGGCTTTGTAAGTCGCGGAAGTGGTCCCAAGTGCCGGATTGTAAGCAGATTTGGCGGTGCGTTACTTGTCGGTGCCTAGCTTGTGTGGTTTGTAGGCGAGGGCGTTGACGAGTGCCTCGGCAGCGGATTTGACAGCCGCCGGCTGCGGATCGTTAACGTGGTCCTCGGGGTGCACGGGTAGGTCCTTCTTGACGGCATCGTGGATGAGCTTAAGGTACTCGGTCACGCCGGTAGTCGACAGGTGCGTGCCGTCGCCATCGAACAGGTCGTTGCGATTTGTGCTGTATCCGTACCAGTCGATAACACGCACGTTTTTATAGCGCTTGGCGGCGTTGGCAATGGCTTGGTTCGTGGACCCGACCCACGGCTGCGGGCTACGCGTGTTTACAAACACGACAATACGCTGATCACCGGCGTCGGCCATAATCGCGTCGACCTGGGCGTCCGTTACCAAACCGTTGGTGCCCAGGGCAAAGACCACGATCTTGCCGGCAAGGTTCTGCTGGATATAGCCCTCAAATGTCGCGCGGCCTGCGTCAAACTGGCGGCCCTTTTCGGCATCGATGTGGCTGTGCGGGAACACGCCGTCAAAGGCATCGACGGCGCGCAGGGACACGGAGTCGCCAATCATTAGCAGGTCGTAGGCTCCGTCGGGGAAGCCGTCGTCGTCTTTGTCGGAGTCGTCGGCCGCCTGCTGATCTTGAGGCTTTGCATTTTTGGCCTCCTTGTTTAGGATTTCGGCGCCCTCGCCGCTCAGCGCGGATGTGTCGGGCACAAAGACCAGGCCGCCCAGCGCCACAACAAGCACGACGGCGCAAACGGCGCAGGTGGGGACATGTGCGCGCACCCAGCCGGCGGGCGTGGTGGTGCCGTCGCGGAGCTCGGAAACAGTGCGCCCAAAAGCGCCCTTCCTAAACGGCGTTTCGATAAAGCGATAGGAGCACTCGGCCACGGCGACCACCAACAACACCTGCAAAATGTAGTGCCACCAGGGCGTGTCGTTAATGTTGGCGACCGGGTTCATAAGCAGCAGCAGCGGATAATGCCACAGGTAGATGCTGTAGGAGCGCTTGCCGATCCATACGAGCGGCTCGGCGGCCAAGGCCCGTGCGACCATGCCCTGGGGCTGCACGCATGCCGCGATAACCATCAGTGTGAGGATGGAGCACAGCAGCGTGCCTCCGCGATACTGAAACGCGGTATAGCCGTTGGTGAGCGCGACCATGGCGGCGAGTCCGACCAGGCCAACGACGCCCATCAAATCGATGGATGCGGGGGAGGACCAAAAGCGTGCGAGCTCACTTGGCTTTGTCGTGGCGGCCTCGGCGGTGTCGCTCTTTGACTTGCCGTGCTTGGCGGCGCCGGCCAGTCGGTCGAGCCCCAGATGGCGGACAAGGCGCGCAGGCGCCAGGTCGCGGTCGGGGATAAAGGCCATCCAGGCGCCCAGCAGCAACGAGAACACGCGGGTGTCGGTGCCGTAGTACACGCGGCTGGGGTCGGTGGCGGGGTTGTAGAGCACCATCATGGCGACGGCGGAGACGGCGGCGAGGCCCAGAACCACGCGGCGCGTGTTGGGCTTGCTCATGTGCACCGACACCATGGCGAGCAGCAGCGGCGGCCAAATAAGATAGAACTGTTCCTCGATGGCAAGCGACCAAAAGTGCGTGAGCGGCGAGGGGTCGCCCAAGGCGTTAAAGTACGAAACGTCCTGCATGATCTGCCACCAGTTATTAAAGAACAGCAGCGACGGCAGGATGTCGGGGCGCATCTTGGTGAGCATCACATGGTTAAAGACAGTGCACAGTGCGCAGGTCACCACCACGACGGTTACCACGGCGGGGAACAGGCGACGGATGCGGCGGATCCAGAAGCTCTTGAGATCGATACGACCGGTCTTTGCGATTTCGTTGAGGAGCAGGCGCGTGATCAAGTATCCCGAGAGCACAAAGAAGATCGTGACGCCGAGCAGGCCGCCCTGAGCCCACGTGAGGTTGAGGTGATAGAGCACCACCGCGACAACGGCGAGCGTGCGAAGGCCGTCGAGGGCGGGGATGTAGCGAGATTTGGGACGCGTGGGCGCCTGTTCTTTTGCGGCGCTGTCGGTGCGGGCGCCCTTGTTGGCGGGCGAGCGATGGGAGCCTGCAGCGCGGCGCGGCTCGGTGGTTTGGCGGTTAGTGCGCGAACGTTCGTGCGGCGCTTGTTGATCGCTCGCATGGCGTGAGCTGCGCGAGCTCGATTGCGGGAATTGATCCATAAAACATCATCCAATGACGAGAATAATCAGCACGCTTTCATTGTAGCCGCCTACTCCTGTGAATGCTTGCTGCTGGCGTAAGCTCAAGCGCGCGTCCACATCAAAGTGAACTAAAGTTATAGAGGTGCGAGAGCGCACGATTGACGGCCGACAGCGGGTGCGGGGCCCGCGGACGAGGAGGTTTTCATGGCAGATTGCGGCATCGTTGCGGTGTTTGGCAGCATGAACATGGACCTTTCGGTGGCGTGCGAGCGCATGCCGCGTGCGGGCGAGACCGTCGGCGGCAGCGGGTTTATCACCAACGCCGGCGGCAAGGGCGCCAATCAGGCCGTAGCAGCTGCGCGCATGGGCGCGCGCACGCGCATGATCGGCGCGGTCGGCCGCGACGCGTTTGGCTCGTCGCTCGTGGCGGGGCTCCAAGATGCTGGCGTGGACTGTGACTTTGTGGCGTGTCGCGACGATGTGGAGACGGGAACGGCGACCATCATTCGCTGTGAGGGCGATAACCGCATCGTGCTGTCGCCGGGCGCCAACCATGCACTTGCGGGCGAGGACGTTGCCCGCGCGCTGAGGCGCCTGGTGGCCGATGAGCTCGACGGCGACGCCAGCGAGATTGCCCCGGCTGCCGGAAGCGTCTTTATCGCCCAGGGCGAATGTGACCTTGTGGCGACTGTCGAGGCGCTTTTCTGCGCTCACGAGCAGGGGTTTTATACGGTCTTTAATCCAGCGCCAGCCTGCGAGTTGCCTGCGGAGGTCTGGCCTGCAGTCGACCTGGTTTGTCCCAACGAGACTGAGTGCCAGGTACTGACGGGCATCTTGCCTGCAGACGATGCGAGCTGCGTCGCGGCGATCAACGCCTTGCTCGCCAAGGGTGCCGGCGCCGCGGTCATCACGCTGGGCGGCGCCGGCTCGGTTACGCTCGGCGACGACGGCGAGCTGCTGCGCATGCCGGCGCTTTCGAGCTCGGTGGTCGATACGACGGCTGCGGGCGATACATTTATCGGTGCGCTTGCCGCGGCTCGTTTGGAGGGCTTGCCACTCTTTGAGTGCATGGCCGCGGGTGCTCGCGCCTCGGCAGTGACGGTGTCGCGCCTGGGCGCGCAGCAGTCGATTCCCACGCGTGCCGAAGTTGAGCGCGTGTTTGATTTAGACGATTTAGTACAAGACGGAGAAGCGGAGTAGAACAATGGCAACCAAGAAGCTGATCCTTGATCTGGATATGGGTGTGGACGATGCGATGGCGCTTGCCTATGCCATCGCGAGCCCCGAGGTTGAGCTTGTGGGCATTACCACGTGTTTTGGCAACGTGCGCGTCGACCAGTCGGCGCGCAACTGCCTGGCGGTGCTTGACCTGTTGGGCCGTCCCGAGGTGCCGGTGTACCTGGGTGCCGACCGTCCTCTGCAGGCGGCTGAGCCCTATACGCCGCCGGCGTCCACCGTACTCATTCACGGCAAGAATGGCATCGGCGGCGCGAGCGTGCCCGCGTCGCCCTACGAGCCGGTGGGGGCGACGTCGGCCGATGGCAACGCTGCAGTCGATTATCTGATCGATGCCGCGCGCACCTATGGTCCCGATCTGGTCTACGTAGCGACCGGCCCGCTCTCCAACCTGGCGCTTGCCCTGGAGCGCGATGCGACGGCGGTGATGTCTATCGGCCGCGTGGTGGTGATGGGCGGCGCCCTGACCGTGCCCGGCAACGTGAGCGCGGGTGCCGAGGCCAACATGGCAAGCGATCCCGAGGCGGCCGATGCTGTGCTGCGCTCGGGCCGCAAGCTCACTATGGTGGGCCTGGACGTGACGCATCGCGTGGTGCTCACGCGTCGCGACATTGCCGGATGGACGGGCTCGGGCACCATGGCGGGCTGTGCGTTTGCGAGCATGGTCGAGCACTACATTGGCTCGTACGAGATGAACGCACCCTACCTGGGTGGTTGTGCGCTGCACGATCCGCTGGCCGTCGCCGTGGCGATCGACCCCACGCTCGTGGGTGCGCTCGGCTGCAATCTGCGTGTTGATCTGCTGGGCGAGTATCGCGGCCGCACCATTTGCGACGAGCATCGCCTGTCCGATCCGGACAAGAGCGCGCTTGTGGCGCTGACCGTGGATGCCCCGCGCTTCCTGTCCGAGTTCAAGACGCGCATGGCTCACGTTTTGGGCTAAGTAGTCTTTTTGGGACGGGGCTTTTTTAACTACTTGGGGAGCTAAAAGTTGCTAAAAGCCCCGCCCCAAATGAGCGCATAATTGCGTAATATATAGAACTAGCTGCTGTAAACGGATTAAACACCGTTTACAGCCTAAAAGCGACCGTTAACCAAATACTTGGCCTTGTCTGGAATTGTCTGTGTTTGCATGGACGGGATGGTCTGCCGATATTGACGTATCGGTGCAGAATCGGAGGCAGCATGAAAGAGTATTTTGGCATTGACGTGGGCGGCACGGCAGTTAAGTGGGCTGTGCTGGGCGAGGATTTTTCCATTCGCGAGCGGGGAAGCCTGCCGACTGATTTTGCTACGGCAGACGAAGCGGTCGAGGCCTTGGCCGGTCTTGTCGAGCCGTATCGTGACCGCGTGTCCGCCGTGGGCGTAAGTGCGCCCGGCGGCATCTATGAGGATGACGCAGACGGCACCATCCATCGCGGCGGCGCGCTCACCTACATGGACGGCTGTCCGCTGGGAAAGCTGCTGCGCGAGCGGTTTGACATGCCGGTGTCTGTTAACAACGACGGAAAATGCTGTGCGCTCGGCGAGTACGCGGCGGGCGCCCTCCGTGGATGCCGCATTGGCGTCGTGCTTGCTATCGGTACCGGTATTGGCGGCGGTATTGTCATCAACGGACACGTGCTTCGCGGCGCACATGGCTTTGCGGGCGAGTTTAGCTTCCTGCGCAACGATGTGACGCAGCCTGCGTCGGGCGGCAGGATGTTTGCCGGCACAGGCGGCTGGCGTGCGCTGCGCGATCTCGTCGTGGCCGAGAAAGGTCTGCCCGCCGATGGAACGGTGGACGGCCGTCGCGTTTTTGAGTGGATCGAGGCCGGCGATACGGCGGCGCAGTGCGCGCTTGACTGCTATGCGCGCACGTTCGATGCCATGCTCGTAAACCTTCAGGCGGTGCTCGACCCCGAGGTGTTTGTGATCGCGGGCGGCATTTCTTGCCACCCCGAGCTCATCGATGCGCTTCGCGATCAGATGCCCGCAGCTCTTGCGGGCTATGAGGGCTTTCTTGCCGGCATCCCTGCGCCGCAGGTCAGGGCGGCCGAGCTCGGTAACGATGCTAACCTGTATGGTGCCGTGCAAGAAGCCATGCGCCTTTGCGAATAGCTACCGAGTAAATGTGCCCGTTGGGGGAATAGTCGTGCCACTTCGCTTGACAACAGGCTAAACTAGCTCATAAACATTTACTATTCTGTTTAGATTGAATTTGCGGTCGTTTAGTTGTCGAGTCATCAAGTTGCGATGCTCCGCCACGGCCGTTGCTAGGGGGAACAATGGCCAAAGCAAGTGTTCGCGAGATCAGCCGCATCACCGGTTTTTCGCCTGCGACCGTGTCCAACGCGCTCAACCGCAAGCGCAGCGTGAGTGAAGAGACCGCCAAGGTCATCCTGGAGTGCGCGCAATCGCTTGGCTATCAGCAGTCGACGCAGCTCGAGAGCATTCAGTTTGTGCTCGCGCGCAAGACGGGCGCCATTCTGGACGAGAGCACCTTCCATCCCGCGGTCATCGAGGGCGTGGAGCGCCAGGCGCGTCGTCACGGCATGAGCACGAGCTTTGTCTCGCTCGACTTTAGCGACTTGGACGCCGTGCGTCCGCAGGTCGAGGGCCTGATCGCCGATCCGTCCGCCGCTATCGTGCTGATGGGTACCGAGCTGGGCGAGGAAGACTACGCCCTGTTTGCCAACGCTGCCGCCCACCTGATCGTGCTCGATGGCTGGAGCGATCGTCAGTACTTCGATGCCGTGGTCATTGCCAACACCGACTCGGTGCTGCGCGCCGTGGATTACCTTATCGAGAAGGGTCACAAGCAAATCGGCTATCTGGCAGGCGACCTTCGCATCCGCAACTTTAAGGATCGCGAGCGCGGCTATCGCCAAGCGCTTGAGGACGCAGACCTTGAGGCCAACCCGACATGGCGCGTTACGCTGGGCACCACGCTCGAGGGCGCCTATCGCGACATGGGCGCATGGCTCGACAGCGTCTCGCGCGACGACCTGCCGACGGCTTTCTTTGCCGAAAACGACGTGCTCGCCGTGGGTGCCATGCGCGCGCTCAACGAGCACGGTATTCGCGTGCCCGAGGATGTCTCGATCATCGGCTTTGACGATCTGTCTTTGGGCGCCTTCTCCAACCCGCCGCTCACCACGGTGCACGTTCCCAAGCACGAGGTGGGCGAGATCGCGGTGCGCCGCCTGGTGGGCAACATCCGCAATCCCAAGAGCTATACCTGCAAGACAGCCGTATCGACCTATTTTGTCGAGCGTCAGAGCGTGCGTGAGATCTAGGCAAAGGCAACGCCGGGCCGCAGGGCGGCAAAGCTCGCTAAGGCAGAAAAATAACGTCATCCAAAAGGGGTCCTTCGGGGCCCTCTTTTTGTTGCCCTTGTATGTTCAGTTTGTTTACATACCGTTTAGGCTGATTTCTCTACCGCCCACGAGTATTTCGCGTTAAACTTCTAAACACTGGAGTAAAAATTTAGTAAACAGAACAAAACGAAACATGCGTCTGTTTACTGAACATGTGATTAGGGGAGGACGTACATGGACAAGATCAAGCTCGGTTTTGTGCCCACGCGCCGCAGTATCTTTAGCGCGCCGGACGCAATCAAGTATCGCGGCCTGACGGCTGATCGCCTGCGTGAGATCGGCGTCGACATCGTGGATATCGACGACATCAATGACGAGGGCCTGCTGTTCGACGACAGCCACATTGAGCCTATCGTCAAGAAGTTCCGCGCCGAGGGCGTCGATGGCATTATGCTGTGCCACGCCAACTTTGGCACCGAGTACGTTTGCGCTCGCCTTGCCCGCGAGCTCGGCCTACCCGTGCTGCTGTGGGGCCCGCGCGACGAGCGCCCCGAGCCCGACGGCACCCGCCTGCGCGATAGCCAGTGCGGCCTGTTCGCCACCGGCAAAGTATTGCGCCGCTTCCAGGTTCCCTTCACCTACATGACCAACTGCCGCCTGACCGATCCCGAGTTCGAGCGCGGCGTTTGGGACTTCTTGGCCGTGTGCAACGTGGTCAAGACCTTCAAGCACACCCGCATCCTGCAGATGGCCACCCGTCCGTTCGACTTCTGGTCGACCATGTGCAACGAGGGCGAGCTGCTCGAGAAGTTCAACATCCAGCTTTCGCCCATTCCCATGACCGAGCTTGTCCAGGCCGTGCGCGACGCCCAGGCCGACGAGCAGGCCATGGCTACCATGCTTGCCCACATCAACGACAGCTTTGAGATCTGCATCCCCGAGGATAAGGTTCCCGCGGTCGCCGGTCTTGCCATCGCCATGAAGCGCCTGGTCGAGAAGTACGGTTGCAACGCCGGCGCCATTCAGTGCTGGAACGCTCTGCAGGACGAGCTGGGCATTATGCCCTGCGCTGCCAACGCCATCCTCAACGAGATGGGCATTCCTATCGTATGCGAGACCGATATCCACGGCGCCATCACCGCGCTGATGGTCGAGGCCGCCGACCTGGGCCGTCACCGCGGCATGTTCGCCGACTGGACCGTGCGCCATCCCGACAATGAGAACGGCGAGCTGCTGCAGCATTGTGGCCCCTGGCCCTGCAGCTGCGCGGCCGTCAAGCCCAAGCTCACCTACCCGCTGGCTTTCGATCACCCCGGTGCGCTGACGGCCGAGGCCAAGCACGGCGATCTCACCCTTGCCCGCTTTGACGGCGACAACGGCGAGTACTCGCTGCTGCTGGGCAACGCTCGCGGCATCGACGGCCCGGCTGGCATGGGCACCTATCTGTGGGTCGAGGTCGACAACCTCAAGCGCCTCGAGGCCAAAATCGTCGAGGGTCCCTACATCCACCACTGCGTCGCTATTCACGCCAACGTGGTGCCGGTGCTCTACGAGGCGTGCAAGTACCTCGGTATTGCCCCCGACCTGTACGACCCCATCGAAGAAGACGTTAAAGCCTACCTGCGAGGAGAGTAGAAATGGCAACTATCGAAGAGCTTGAGTCCCTGCGTTGGGACCTTCGCCGCGATTGCGTCGATATCATCATGGCTGGCGCTGGCGGCCACATCGGCGGTGACATGTCGGTGATCGACGCCCTCATGACCCTCTACGCCAACCACCTCAACATTTCGCCCGAGACCGTCGACGATCCCAACCGCGACCGCTTCGTGCTCTCCAAGGGCCACGCCATGGAAGCCTACTACGCGGTGCTCTGCCACGAGGGCTATCTTGACCTCGATGACGTCAAGGCCCGCTTCTCCAAGTTCGGCAGCCCCTACATCGGCCACCCCAACAACAAGCTCAAGGGCATCGAGATGAACTCGGGCTCGCTGGGTCACGGCCTGCCCGTGGCCGTGGGCATGGCGCTCGCCGGCAAGATGGACGGCCGCGACTACCGCGTCTACACCATCATGGGCGACGGGGAACTTGCCGAGGGATCGGTCTGGGAGGGCGCCATGAGCGGCGGCAACTACCAGCTCGATAACCTGTGCGCACTCGTGGACCGCAACCGCCTGCAGATCAGCGGCAGTACCGAGGATGTTATGAAGCAGGACTCGCAGGAGGAGCGCTGGGCCGCCTTCGGTTGGAACGTGCTCTCCATTCCGGGCAACGACGTCCGGGCCATCGACGCCGCGCTGACGCTTGCGGCCGAGACCTGCGGCAAGCCCACGGTCATCATCCTCAATACGGTGAAGGGCTATGGCTCGCCCGTCATGGAGGACAAGGCCGCCTGGCACCATCACCTGCCCAACGATGAGGAATATGCCCAGATCATCGCCGATTTCGCTGCCCATAAGGAGGCCGTCAATGGCTAACAAGATCGCCAATCGCAAGGTTATCTGCGACACGCTGCTCGAGGCCGCGAAGACCGATAAGGACATCGTCGTCCTATGCTCCGACTCCCGCGGCTCCGCATCGCTCATGCCGTTCTTTGATCAGTATCCCCAACAGTCCGTCGAGGTCGGCATTGCCGAGCAGGACCTGGTGAGCATCGCCGCCGGCATGGCTTCGTGCGGCAAGAAGGCCTGGGCCGCCTCGCCGGCGTCCTTTGTGACCACGCGCTCGTATGAGCAGTGCAAGGTCGACGTCTCGTACTCCAACACCAACGTCAAGCTCATCGGCATCTCGGGCGGCGTGTCCTATGGCGCCTTGGGCATGAGCCATCACTCCGCGCAGGATATCGCCGCCATGAGTGCGATTCCCAACATGCGCGTGTATCTGCCGAGCGACCGCTTCCAGACCGCCGAGCTCGTGCGGGCCCTGGTCGCCGACAACAAGCCGGCCTACATTCGCGTGGGCCGCAACCCGGTCGAGGACGTGTACACCGAGGACGAGTGCCCGTTCCAGATGGATCGCGCCACCTGGGTGCGTCGCGGCACCGATGTGACGCTCGTCGCCACCGGCGAGATGGTCCGCCATGCCGTGGACGCTGCCGACCTGCTGGCCGAGCAGGGCATCTCGGCAACGGTGCTCGACATGTATTGCGTCAAGCCGCTTGACGCCGAGGCCGTGATTGAGGCTGCCGGTGCCACGCGCGCCGTCGTGACGGTCGAGGAGCACAGCCCCTTCGGCGGCCTGGGTTCTATGGTCGCGCAGGTGGTGGGCGAGCATTGCCCGCGTCCGGTCAAGTGCCTCTCCCTGCCCGACGCACCGGTCATCACCGGCACGAGCCCCGAGGTCTTCACACACTACGGCCTGACGGGTGCCGGAATCGCGCAGACCGTCGCCGAGTTCCTCGGCAACTAGTAGATACAGACGCTGCGCGGCCGCCAAGCACCGCACCTTGCCGTTCAAACCGTCGCTTGCGTACGCAAAGTACGCGGCGCTCTTCTTTCACGGCAATCTGCGGCACTTGACGGCCGCTCGCTCCTTGTCCGCCAGTCGTCTTTGATTTGGCGGAAGGAATGGGAGAGTACATGAGCAAATACATCATCGGAATCGATCAATCCACGCAGGGCACGAAGGCGCTGCTGGTGGACGAGGGCGGCCATCTGATTCATCGTGCCGACCGCTCGCATCGCCAGATTGTCAATGATGCCGGCTGGGTGAGCCATGATCCGGTCGAGATCGCCGCCAACGTGTTGGCCGTGGCGCGTGCCGTGGTGGAGGAGACCGGGGTCAATCCGGCCGACATTGCTGGTATTGGCATCTCCAACCAGCGCGAGACCACCGTTGCCTGGAACCGCACGACGGGCGAGCCGCTGTGCGACGCCGTGGTGTGGCAGTGTGCCCGCGCCCGCGAGCTGTGTGACGAGCTTGCGGCGCGCGAAGGCGTGGCAGAGCTGGTGCGTGACACAACGGGCCTGGTGCTCTCGCCCTACTATCCGGCGGGCAAGATGGCTTGGATTCTCGCGAACGTTCCGGCGGCTGCCGAGGCCGCGGCGTCGGGTGAGCTGTGTCTGGGCACCATCGATGCCTGGGTGGTCTGGACGCTCACGGGCGGCGCGGAGTTTCGCTGTGACTGGTCCAATGCCAGCCGCACGCAGCTCTTCGACCTGCGCCGTGGCTGCTGGAGCGAGCCGGTGTGCGAGGCCTTTGGCATCGATCCGGCCTGCCTGCCGCAGGTGACCGATTCCGACGGTCTGTTTGGCACAACGGACCTGGATGGCTTTTTGCCCGCACCCGTGCCGGTACACGGCGTGCTGGGCGACAGCCATGCGGCCCTGTTTGCGCAGGGTTGCCACAGCCGCGGCATGGCCAAAGCGACCTATGGCACCGGTAGCTCGGTCATGATGAACGTCGGCAACGAGTTTGTCGCCAGCTCGCACGGGCTTTCGAGCTCGCTTGCGTGGCGTATGGATGGCGTGACCGAGTATGTACTCGAGGGCAACGTGAGCTACGCCGGCGCCGTCAAGACCTGGCTGCGCGACGATCTGGAACTCATCAACAACCCCGAGGAGGTCACCGACCTGTGCTACGCCGCCAATCCGGCGAGCCGCGTCTACTTTGTGCCGGCGTTTACCGGTTTGGGCGCGCCGCACTGGGCGAGTGACGCCGAGGGCTGCGTCTTTGGCATGACGCGCACCACGGGTCGCGCGGAGTTCGTGAAGGCCGCCGACGAGTCGATCGCCTATCAGATCTTTGACGTGATCGATGCGATGGTTGAGGATTCGGGTGCAACGTTGGCCGAGCTTCGTGTTGACGGCGGTCCCACGCGCGACGCGTACCTGATGCAGTTTGAGAGCGACTTGGTTGGCTCGCCCATCCGCATCGCGAGCAACGACGAGATGAGCGGCCTGGGTGCGGCCTGGGCCTGCGGCATCGCGCTGGGCATGTACACGCGCGATGTCGTCGATGTCTACGGCGCCCGCGGCATCGTGGAGCCGTCGATGCCCACTGACGAACGCGCCAAAAAGATCGCCGGCTGGCGCCACGCTGTCAAATCAACAATTGCATACACTGCCTAGCATGATTTTTTGGGACGGGATTAAAAACTCATTGATCCCCGTCTCGGGCAGCTCATTTGGGACGGGGCTTTTTTGACTGGTATGATTGGTGCGACCATTCGAACCAGCTAAAAGAGCCCTGTCCCAAATTGACTACCGAGAGGATCTGCCATGGAGCGCATCGCGAGTTTTTCCGTTGACCATCTGCTGCTTGAGCCCGGCGTGTATGTGAGCCGCGTCGACCGCGATCCGGCGACCGGTGCCGCCGTCACCACCTTTGACCTGCGCTTGACCACGCCCAACAAAGAACCGGTTATGAACACGGCCGAGTGCCACACCATCGAGCATCTGGGCGCGACGTTCCTTCGCAACCATGCCGAGTGGTCGAGCCGTATTGTCTACTTTGGCCCTATGGGCTGCCGCACGGGCTTTTACCTGGTTGTGTTTGGCGAGGTGACGAGTGAGGAGATCTTGCCGCTCGTGCGCGAGTTGTTCGAGTTTGTTGCTGGCTTCGAGGGCGATGTCCCCGGTGCCGCTCCCGAAGAGTGCGGTAACTACCTGGACCAGAATCTCCCTATGGCAAATTGGCTCGCGCGTCGCTATCTCGACCGCGATCTGATCGATATCGATGAGGCACACCTGCACTATCAGCAGGCGTAAAGGTTTCGTCGCTCAAAATGAGTTCACTGGGCGCCTTCGCTTATGCGGGGGTGCCTTTTTGTTGAGCGGACATGGCGGACGTTTAAAACCGCGCGTGATTGTTCTAGAATGTTCGTAATATCACACAAACGAACAGGAGCGAACATGCATATCTACTCTGTTACCGACCCCGAATTCAAACCCTATGGCCGCGTGTGGGATGACGTCCCGTCCAGCCTGACCGCCCCGCTCGTCGAGGCGCTCTCCGCAACGCCCATCCCCGAGGGCAGCAAGTACGTGGCCTCCGCGCCTGAGCTGGAGCAGGTCGAGGGCGCCGATGCGCTCGGCCTGCTCATGTATGGCGGCCGTCCGTTCCAGCTGGGCTGGTGCAACGGCCACAACACGAAGCTCAACTGCTTGGAGTATCACCGCGCGAGCGAGTTCAACCTGGGTGCTCGCGACTTTATTCTGCTGCTCGCCAAGCGTGAGCAGATTGTCGACGGCAAGCTCGACACCGCGCAGGTCAAGGCGTTCCGCGCGCCCGCCGGCACGCTCGTCGAGGTCTACGCCACCACGTTGCACTACACGCCGTGCATGGTCGACGACGGTGGCTTCCAGGTGATGGTTGCGCTGCCCGCCGGCACCAACGGTCCGCGTCCCGAGGCTGCAGCCGATATGCCTGCTGCCGGCGACAGCTACTGCTACTGGAAGGCCGACAAGTGGGTTCTCTGCCATGCTGACAGCCCCAAGGCAGCCGAAGGCGGCTACGTAGGTCTCATCGGCAAAAACCTCGACATCGCCTGTGACTAGGGTCTTCCGTCTCAATCTGTAACAGTTGGCGCGCTAAATCGTCTCTATCTGTTACAGATCAAGACGAACCACGGGGGCCGCCCGAACAATCTCAATCTGTAACGCCAAGCCCGGTTTTGACGGCCTAACTGTTACAGATCGAGACAAGCGGGCCCAACCCACCACAAAGGTGCCTGTCCCCTTTGCGGTGGTTGCCTAGAGCTGGCTGCGCAGGTAATCGGCCATATAGGGGACGGCGAAGCGCACGTAGCCGCGGCGCGCCTGCTCGATAACGCCGGCGTCGATGAGGCGCCGGCGATACTTTTGCGCATAGTCGGGTGTGACTGACATGCGCTTCGCAACATCAGAAATGCGCGACACGCCGTCTTTGTCATCAGTCATTGCGTCGAGAAACGCGACGTCTTGGTCCGATAGCGCGGCGAGCGTCGTTTCACAAACATCGTTTTCGAAATCGGCCTTTGACGCTTCGATAGCTCCGTCGACTTGCTCTGGCGTTACGTATTCTCCTGCCTGGCAGCGATTGGCGATGTTGTAGCCGATGAGCTGCAGCATATAGGGCGATCCTTGGGTTGCACGAGCGGCACGGAGGCGAAGATCGCCTGGAATATCAAGGTCGAGCTCTTCGAAAGCCCGCTGATAATAGGCATCGACATCTCCGACTGAAAGCGGTTCGAGCGTGTCTTTGCGTGCGCGGTTGAGAAATGTCAGTACGCGGTCGTTGAGTGTCGCGGAGACTGCTCCCGGGAGGCCCGCCATGACGAGCGCGACGTTGAGTCCCTCGCCGACCAGCTCTTGATAGGCGGTGACGAGCTGTCTGATCTCGGGTGAATTTGCCTGGAGCTCGTCGATGAGGATGAGGATGCCGTGTCCCTGCTCGGTTAACTTGCGTGCCAACTGCGTGAGTTTGAACTGGAAACTCTTAGTTTCCTGTACGTCGCGCGTAAACTCGAGGCCGGCTGAGAAACCGAAGACGCTCAAACTGCCACCTGTAAGTTTGGGGAGACGATGCTTGTTGGCGTAAGGCTCGCCCGCTTCCTGGATTTTCTCAACAATGCGCTCGAGCATATCCTCGGAGGCTACGGTGGGCGTGGCGACAACAAAGCCGAGCTTGCGGGCGCGATCGGCAAGTTCCCACAACAGAACCGTTTTGCCGCTGCCTCGCTGGCCGAGCATGAGTATGGCTCGGTCTCGATTGCCCGGCTCCTGCTCAAGGCCGGAGATGAATGTCGAAATCACGCTCCCGCGTCCCACCAGATAGGACGGGCGATTTCCAAATGAGGGGGAGAAGATGGTTTCAGTCATAAGTCTCCTTTCCTTTTTTTCCTATTTTTTCCTTTCTTTCCTATTCAGTCAAATGGTCTGCCACCCGAGGGCGCCTTCGCTGTTGTGGAGGCGCCCTTTTTTGCAAGCGAGTAGACTTTTTGGCTTAGTCTGACCACGCCGGAACATGCCAGGTAAGCTACCTGCGGTTTTGATGGCGTCAAAGGCGGGTCTGGTTGAGTTTTGCCAAAAAGTCTACTCACTTGACGTTCGCGGCGTGTGGGCGGGTGCTTTTTCGTGCACGCGAGGTATCAAAAAGTGTCAGGAGCGCACCGTCTGCCGATATGCGGGAGCGAAAAGAAGTGTCGACCTGCGCCGTTGCCGTTGAGCGACGTGCCGTTTATAGAGATACTGAGCCTATGACAACAGCGTGCGAAAGGATTGATACATGGCTTTCCGTAATGACTTCCTGTGGGGCGGCGCAACGGCTGCCAACCAGTGCGAGGGTGCCTACGACGTGGACGGCCGCGGCCTGGCCAACGTGGACGTGGCTCCGCACGGCCCCGAGCGCTATGCGGTGGTCTCCGGCCAGCGTAAAATGCTCGACTTCGAGGACGGCTATTACTATCCCGCGCAGACCGGCATCGATTTCTATCACCACTACAAAGAGGACATCGCTCTCTTTGCCGAGATGGGCTTTAAGACCTTCCGTATGAGCCTGGCTTGGACCCGCATCTTCCCCAACGGCGACGAGACCGAGCCCAACGAGGCTGGACTGGCCTTCTACGAGGACGTATTCCGCGAGTGTCAGGCGCACGGCATCGAGCCGCTCGTGACCATCACGCACTTCGATTGCCCGATTCACCTCATCAAGGAGTACGGCGGCTGGCGAAACCGCAAGCTCATCGACTTCTACAAGAACCTCGCGACCACGATCTTTACCCGCTACAAGGGGCTGGTGAAGTACTGGCTCACCTTCAACGAGATCAATATGATCTTGCACCTGCCGTTTATGGGTGCCGGTCTGGTCTTTGAGGAGGGCGAGAACAAGAAGGCCGTCGAGTACCTGGCCGCTCACAACGAGCTCGTCGCCAGCGCTTGGGCAACCAAGATCGCCCACGAGATCGACCCCGAGATCAAGATCGGCTGCATGCTCGCCGCGGGTAGCTACTACCCCTACAGCTGCCGTCCGGGCGACGTGCGCCAGGCGCAGCTCGATAACCAGGACAACTACTTCTTCGTCGACGTCCAGAGCCGCGGCTACTACCCGGCATATGCCGTCAAGAAGCTCGAGCGTCTAGGCATCGATGTGGGCATGACGGACGAGGACCGCGAGATCCTGGCCGCTAACACCGTCGACTTCATCAGCTTTAGCTATTACAGCACCCGCTGCTCTGCCGGTGCCGATAACCCCGATGTCGAGCGCACCCAGGGTAACGCCTTCGCCGGCGCCAAGAACCCCTACCTGCAGGAGAGCCAGTGGGGCTGGGCCATCGATCCGCTGGGCTTCCGCATCACCCTCAACGACCTGTACGACCGTTATCAGAAGCCGCTGTTTGTGGTCGAGAACGGTCTGGGCGCCAAGGATGTTGTCGAGGAGGATGGCTCCATCAACGACGACTACCGTATCGACTACCTGCGCCAGCATATCGCCGCGATGCGCGATGCGGTGACCGAGGACGGCGTTGACCTGCTGGGCTACACCACCTGGGGCCCGATCGACCTGGTGTCTGCCGGCACGGGTGAGATGTCCAAGCGCTACGGCTTTATCTATGTGGACCGCGACGATGCAGGCAACGGTACCCTCAAGCGTTCCAAAAAGAAGAGCTTCGACTGGTACAAGAAGGTTATTGCTTCTAATGGTGAGGACCTGTCCTAAGGAAGCTGAGACACTCAACTTCATAGCCTTCTAACCAAGGCGCCCGGCGAGTAGTTATTGCTCGCCGGGCGTCTTGCCGTCTGCGGATTTTGGGACATGCGGCCCGCTTTTTGGACCCGCCTGTCGGTACACTAAAGGGACTATGAGTACCCGCGAGCGACATATCGGCCACGCGGCCGCCCGGACCGCTCCGGTTGCGGATCCCAGGGGCGGCAGGCTCTTCGCCATGCCGCGATTCCTTGTTGGCATAACGCATCAGGTGTACCGTCACCGCGTCTTTGCTATCGCCGGCGCCATCACCGCGCTGTTCCTCATGCTTTTGGCAATCTTGCCGGTGCTGTTCGCCTTCGACCCCAAACTTTCTAACGCCGTGCCCGCCTATAGCGAGGTGTCCGAAGAGGTCGTGGATGGGCTCACCCATTCGAGCCCTCTCCTGCTGCTTGTCGCCGCAATTGTATTTTCGATTTGGGGCGTGTTGGTCTATCTGCGTTGTTTGGACTATGTGTTGCGCCGCCGCCTTGTTGCCATCGCCACCATCTGTGCCCTGTGGATGATCGAGGTCATTCTCAAGTACAAGTCGTACACGCCGTTCTATGCCACCTTGCTGTGGTACCTGTACTACGTGCCCATGACGCTCATTCCGCTGCTCTACCAGCTCTGCGGCCTGCGCCTTGCGGGCCTGGAGCAACGCCGCCTGGGTCGCCGCTACCGTGCTGCGCTGTGGATTGTGGCCATCCTGCTTATCGGATTTGTGCTCACCAACGATTTTCACCAGCAGGTCTTCCGCTTTGACCGTACAAGCGACACCTGGAGCAACGATTACACGTACGGCCGGGGTTATTTCGCCTTCCTCGTGTGGACGGCCTTTAACTTCGTGGCTTTTTTATCCTGGTTGGTCGGTCCTCGTCCTTTCGCATCCAACGTTTCTCGGGCACGGCGGCGCTCGTGCTGCTGGGCGGCGCATTCTTTGGCATCTCATATGCTCTGCGCGTGCCCTGGGCATGGAGGCTCAACTTTTCGCTCGTCTATTGCATCCTGTGCGTGGTGGCGATGGAAATCTGTCTCGATTGCGGTGTCATTCCGTCGTACCACGATATCGCCGGCATCTTCGACACCTTGCCGCTTGACCTCAAAGTTCTAACGCGCGACCTGCAGGAGGTCTATGCCACGCCGGTGTCAAAGCCAATGCCGGTAGGCGTGCGCGAGGAGCTGCGGACCCAGGAGCACGGCCGCGCCCATGCCTTTACCGTGGCGTCCGATCCCGATGTGATGTATCGTGCTTTTCCGCTGCTGGGGGGATCGGCCCTGCTTGCCCAAGACGTATCGGAGCTCAACGAGCTCAATCGCGAACTGGCACATCGTCGCATGGAGCTGCAACGCCAAAACGAGCTGCTTGCCGCCGACTACGACCTTAAGACACATTTGGCAGATCAAGAGGCCGAGACCTTGCTAGTCCAAGACGTGGACCAGGCGCTTGCCCGCGCGCTCGAAGAGATGTACGACTTGTTGAGCTCGCTGCCGCCGTTGACTGACGAGGAATCTTCGCGCGAGCGTTACCGCATGCTGCAGCGCGCCAAGATGCTCGTTGCCTATTGCAAACGGAAGGGGTCGCTCACGTTGGCACAGCACGGGGAGAGCGGTTTTGACCGCGACCGCATTCAGCTCATTGCCAACGAGCTCGCAAGCGACCTGCGCACGATCGATGTCGATTGCGCCTCGATTATTGCCATACGGCGCCCGATGCACGCCAGTACGGTAAGCGCGCTGTACGACTGCGTGTATGACTTTGCGTTTTTTGCCTACACCACCGATCATCCGGCACTTATGTATCACTTGGGCGACCATGACCGATGCAGCGTCGAGCTGCGCGCCACACTTTTTTCCAACGATGATGAAGATCTTTCGCAGACGCCCGCTGCGCAAGAGCTCGAAAGCGCTTTGCAAGGGCGCAACGTGGCATACCGCCTTGAGGGCGAGTCCGGTCAGCTGCGCATGATCGTCTTGATGCCGAGGGCGGGTGAGTGACGATGCAGATTTCGCTCATACTTCCCCAAATCGTTGCGCTCGATGTTGTCTTTGCCCTGGCTGCGTGTCTGCAGACGATCCACGTCCCGCTCATCGCATCGCGCCGCTCGTCCTATAACCGTAAGGTGATTTGCGCCTACGAGGCGAGTCTTGTGCTTCACCTGATGATTTCGGCGCTCATCTTGTTCACGTCGTCTGGCTCGTATCTGGTGGCGCCGCTTGACGTTTGCGCCAGGGCAATGGGCGGAGCGTTGTGGCTCAATGCCGCAATCTTTGCCTATGGCGTGGTACTTATGGTGCGCTATCGTCGCCTCGTCATGCTGGTCGAGCTGTTGCTTGTTGTCGCCGTTACACCACCGGTGGTTTTTGCCATGGGCTCGGCGTGGACCGTTGTCCTTATCGCAGAGGGAGCGTTCTTCCTGTTCCGTTCCATCGCGGCGCTCTTGATGGACGTCCGTAACCGCCAAGAGGATATCACCTTGTTCTCGACGATCGAGACCATCAACGTGATTCCCGTGGGCATCCTGTATCTAGACCCGAGGGGCCGTCCGCTGCTCATGAACCGCTGCATGCGCAAAAACCTCGTAGAGCTCCATATGCCCACCGACCTGGGCGACATGAGCAGCACATGGAACGACCTGCGCAAACTGAGCATGCAAATGCCCGAAAGCAGCGCCAATCGCGCCCATATCGACCTTGATCGCTTTGGTAGGGATCGCGCCGTGGTCGAGATCTCTCCTTCCGAGATTCGTCTGTTCGTGCGTGACTCCGTTACGGTCTCGAGCCGTCCGTTCGAGCGCGTCGTCGGCCTGGACGTGACGGAATACGCACACGCCTACGACCGTCTGGCGCAAGCCAACCACCTGCTTGAGCGTGCTGGCCAAGAGCTCCAGGCCCAGATTGAAGAAGCCAAAAAGGTTGCCGACAATGCGGCCTACCTACGTATGCGTGCCCGCGTTCACGATGTGATCGGCCAGCGCCTGTCCATTCTTCATCGCTATTTGGAGGAGGGACGTCTGGATGATGAGTCGCTCGAGCAGATTGACCCGTTGCTGCGCTCAATCGCCGCCGATTTGCGCAGTGGCGGTGCCAGCGAGCCTGCAGAGCAGCTGAGCGATATCGTCCACGCCTTTGGCTTGGTGAGTGTGCAGATCGATGTTGAGGGTGCGCTGCCTGAGGACGCGCGTGTCGCCGCCGCATTTTTGCAGATTATCCGCGAGGCCTCGACCAATGCCACCAGGCATGCGCAGGCGCATCGGGTCCACGTGCGCCTGTGGCAGGAGGGGACGAATGCTGGCGCCGTCGCGCGCATGACGATTTCTAACGACGGGTCCCCGGCCCCCGTATCGTATCGCGAGGGAACGGGTATCCCAGGTATGAGGCATGTCGCGCAAGATTTGGGCGGCGGCCTGGAAGTCCACGCCGCCCAGCCCTTTACGCTTGCGGTGTCCATCCCGCTGAGCCCCAACGCCACGGTCCAAAGGAGAAGTTCATGATCCGCGTGTTAATTGTCGAAGATCAGGCCATTCTGCGTGAAAGCCTGGCGCGCTCCGTTGGCGACCAGCCCGATATGACCGTCGTCGCCGCGATCGCCGATGCCTCCGAGGCCTTGGGTATCGCGCTCAAGGAGCGCCCGGACATGATACTGATGGACGTGTGCACCGAACACGATTCAAACGGCATCGTGGCGGCGGCGCGCATCAAGGAGCAGCTGCCCGAGTGCCGCGTCATCATCATGACCGGCATGCCCGAGATCACCTTTGTCGACCAGGCTCGCGAGGCGGGCGTCGATAGCTTTGTGTACAAGAACGTTGGTATCGACGAGCTGTTCGCCGTGATGCGCTCCACGCTGGCGGGCTATTGCACGTTTCCCAAGCCGCCCGAAAGCATTTTTTCGGGCACGGCGGCACTCGACGATGTCGAGCTGTCGATTTTGCGCCTTGCCTGCGAGGGCAAAAGCCGCCGCGAGATCGCGGCCGAGCTGTTTATGAGTGAGGGTACCATCAAGCGTCGCATCTCGGAGATTCTGAGCAAGACCGGCTACGACAACATCATGCGTCTTGCCGTGCGCGCGGTAACGGAGGGCAGCATCGTCCCCAACATGGAGCGCCCGTAATCGACGCGCTCGCCGTGTTCCGGCGTCGTAAAGATAGGCCGTCCGCCGTTTTGCATCAGAAAACGACGGGCGGCCTGCTTGTGCGGCTGTGCTGTCGGCATAAAAACGACGGGGCCGCAGGATCAACTCCTGCGGCCCCGCCTGGCAAGTGCGCGGATGCGTCCGCCAATCCGCGGCTGATGTTACGTGCCGCTACGCGATGGTTGCGGTGTAGGAGGCGACGTCCTCGTAGGAATCGGTCAGATAGGCGTCGATGCCGATGGTCGTGTTGACCAGGTCGTCAAGGCTGTCAAGCTCGCCGCTCGAGAATGTGAATTCCTCGGTGGCGTTGGTGCCGGGCATCAGGTTAGCCGAGAACCAGGGTTCCTTCATGGTGCCGTTGACGTTGGTCTTGCCGGAGGGAGCGTAGAAGGTCAGGTCCTTGTCGCTCTTGTTGGTGATGTTGACGACAAAGCCGATGTCGCCCCATTCGTCCTTGAACTTCTCGGTGATGGTGATGGTGCACAGATCGTCATCGGCGACGGTGACGGCGGGGGAGATTTCGACGCTCTGGACGTCGTCGTCTTCGACGGCCTCATCGATCTCCTCTTCCTTCTCGGCCGCCTCGCGATCCTTTTTTAGCGTACCGGAAAGATCCTTGTCGGACTTCGTAAAGATAAGCTTGTCGCCTTCCACCTCGAGGACGAGCTTGCCGTCCTTGAGTTTCATGTCCTGCGAATCGCCGTCGGCGGTGATGGTTGCAGTGGTGGCGTCCTTGGCCTCCCATTTCAGGTCGGCGACCTCAAGGAACATGTCGAGGACGCCCGTGCCGTCTTCGTCGAGGATTAGGATACAGTTGAGGCCCCACTCCTTGAGCATATCCATGTACTCATCGGTGAGATCTTCGCCCTCCAGGGTTCCACCCGAGAGTTCCCAGCTGCCGACGAAGTTGGCCTTGGGGTCCTTGCCGCCGCCGCTGCAGCCCGTCAGGGCAAAGGCGAGCGCCAGGACGCATGTCAGAAATGCGAGTACGGACTTTTTGAACGTTGTCTTCATGGTGTCCTCCTTTATCGAACGAAACCCATAGAAGCAAATGCGGGGGTGGCGGACCCCCCGCCAATTACCAGATAGAGGGGTTAGGGCCTAGGCGTTCCGCAGTTGCTGCAGAACTTGCCGCCGTTTTCGCTGCCGCAGTTGGGGCAGAACCACTTGGTCGGTGCCGGGGCGGGTGCGGGACTGCCGCATTCGGGGCAGAACTTGCCGGTGTTGGTGGCACCGCAGCTGCAGGTCCATGCGCCGGCCGCGGGGGCAGCGGCAGGAGCCGGTGCGGGGGCGGGTGCCGGAGCCGGCTGTGGGGCGGCCTGCTGCTGTGCCTGGCCGGCGGCGAACAGCTGGCTGGCGTTCATGCCGCCCATGCCGCCCGCCATGCCCATGCCCATAAAGCCGGCCATCGCGCCGTTGGGGTTGGCGGCTGCCGCGCGCATCGCATCGCTCTGGGCGCTGGCGATGTTGGCGGCTGCCATGGTGGGATCGCGCATGACCGCGGCCTTCTGCAGGTCCTTGATCATTTGCTCGTCTTCTTGCGAGGCGGCGATGGAGTTGACGCCAAAGCTCACGATCTCGACGCCGCGCAGGTCGCGCCAGTCGGCGGAGAGAACCTCGTTGAGTGCGCGGGCGAGCTCGGTGGTGTGGCCGGGGATAGCGCTGTAGCGGATGCCCATCTCCGAGATCTTGGCAAAGGCGGGTTGCAGAGCGGTGAGCAGCTCGGACTTAAGCTGGCTGTCGATCTTATCGCGCGTGTAGCTATCGGTCACGTTGCCGCACACGTTGGTGTAGAACAGCAGCGGGTTGGTGATGCGGTACGAATACTCGCCGTTGCAGCGAACGGAGATGTCGACATCCAGGCCAATGTTGTTATCGACCACGCGGAAGGGCACGGGCGAGGCGGTGCCGTACTTGTTGCCGATGATCTCCTTGGTGTTGATGAAGTAGACACGCTGGTCCTTGCCCGCGTCGCCGCCAAAGGTAAAACGGCTGCCGATATTGGCGAACGTCTCCTTGATGGAGTCGCCCAGGTTGCCGCTAAAGACGCTCGGCTCGCTGCCGGTGTCAAAGACAAACTCGCCGGGCTCCAGCGCGACCTCGATGATCTTGCCGTTTTGCACCACGAGCATGCCCTGGCCGTCGTTGACGGCGATGACGGAGCCGTTGGAGATGACGTTGTCCTCGCCGCGCGTGTTGGAGCTGCGGCCGCCGGTGCGCTTGCTGCCCTTGCAGGCCAAGACGTCAGCGGGCATCGATTCGCAATAGATATATTCCTTCCACTGGTCGGCCATGACGCCGCCGGCAGCACCCAATCCAGCTTTCAAGAGTCCCATGGTGATCTTCCTTTCTCGTCAAAGGCCGGGTGGTATTGGTCAGAATGGCTAATCGTCCTTGTTGTCCTTCATGACAACGGTGGTCTCGGTGTGGCTGAAGGTGTCGTGCTTCTCGGTCAAGTCGAGCTCGCCGCAGTAGCAATCGGCGTGGGTGGCCTCGTTGGCCGTCTTGAGCTGGCCTACCAGCAGCACGTCTCCGATGATTACGATGATCAGCGGTGCGACGATGTTGATGAGGATGCCCTCGATATCAAAGGTGAGGTAGTCCGGATTGAAGGCGTTCTCGCCCATAAAGAGAATCTGGGAGAGGACAAACCCGATCACAAAGAACAGCACCGAGGCGATGGCGAGCTTGGGCTTGGAGCAGGGAAGCTCGCCGACCATGCGGCCGGTTTGGCCGTTCATGGCAAACAGGTAGCTCTTGCCGTTCCACGAGGTGGAAAGCATCCACACGGGGAACAGAGCGTAGTTGCTGTCTTCCCAGGTGTAGTCGAGCTGCTTGCTTTCGACCGTGGCATCGTCATATTCGTCGACGACGGTCTCGCGCAGGGCCGAAATCGTACTTTCTTCCATACGACGCTCGGCGCGCGCCTTGCAGGTCTCGCAATCCTCATCGTAGCGGTTGGCGATGTAGCCGGGCATATACGCGACCGAGAACGGGCGCAGCGCGTCGTAGTCAAACGGCTCGATGGCGTCCATATGGCCGTCGGGCATCTTGGACGATCCGTCGACGGGCACGCGCTCAAACGAGATTTTGCCCTTACGGTAGGCGTCGTAGTGGTCGGTGGTCGTGACGGTGCGGTCGGATTCCTCGGTCACGGTCTCGTTGGTCGCATCAAAGTGCACTTCGCCGTCCACGCGGGCGCCGTAGAGCCAAAACGGCACGTAAACGCCTTGGACCTCGTCGATGTGGTTGCCGGTGACAAAGCTCTTGGGCAGCAGGATTTTGCCCTTGTAGTGCTCTTTGAGTGCTGCCATAACATCATCGCGCCCGAGCTTAAACGGAATCACCAGGTCGGGTGAGAAGTCGCCCGAGAGCTGGCCGGGCGCCACGGCGGAGTTGCCGCAGTATGGGCAGGTGGTAACGGCGACGGTGCCGTCCGAGACCAGCTCGGCGCCGCACGACGAGCAGATGTAGCCGGCGTTTTGGGCCAGATCCTGCACGGCATCGTCGACAGCAGGTTTGCGAGCCGCGGCTGCGGCATCGGCTTTGGCATCTGCCTTGTCCTGGCGCTCGCGATAGAGGGCCTCGACTTCTTCGACTTCAAAACGCGAATCGCAGTAGTCGCAGACAAGCTTTTGTTCGGCACTGGCAAAGTGAAGGGGGCCGCCACACGCGGGGCACTGATAGTTGACACTCTCGAAGGCCATGATCGGTCCTTTCCGTGCCGGAGGCTATGCGCCGATGGCGCCGCCGCAGTATTCGCAGCGTCCACTGGCATCGGGAATGGTGGTTGCACCGCAGAAGGGGCAGGTGACCGCGGTCTTGGGGGCCTTGGCGGCCACGACGCTGTCGCGCGTTTCCTGACGAAGCTGCACCAGTGCATCGCGGACCTCGGTTGCCTGGCGCTTGGCCTCGCGGTACTCGATGGACCCGCGCTGATCGATGGTGGAGTCGTTCACGCGCAGGTTGATCTCGGTAAAGTACGGCGTGTTGACGTGAATGGTCAGGTTAAAGTCGTAATCAAGGTCGTAGCGCGGCGGGTTGTAGCTCTTGCGCTCGCCGTCCTTGGTCTCGCGATAGATCTCGGTGCGATGCTCGTCGATATCCATATCGCAGCCGAGTACCTGTGAGAACTCGATGATGTCGGGATTGGCGTCGCGCCAGCGGCTCTGCGAAGTGATGATCAGCAGGCCCGCGTCCTCATCGAGCATGATGTTGGTGCGCCCGGCAGAGAGCGTGCGCGTGGGGTTGAACGAGGCCAGGCGCTCGGCGTTGGCCTCGCGGTAGGCGAGTTGCTCGCGGATATCGTCCGCGGTGCTGGAGCGCCAACCACTAAAGAAGGGGGAGAGCTTGCCTGCGCACTCTTTGCACAGGTAGCCTTCGTTGATTTTGGTCTTTCCCAAAAGCCCCAGTTCGGTACCGCAAATCGCGCACTCTTTTTTCTCGAACATCTTGTCAAAGAAGCCCATGGCTGCCTCCCATCAACAGGTAGCGTGTGTCACTTTTGATGATGGGTGAGCGCGCGATCTTTCACGATACCCAGACGGCTCAAGGAGTCTCCACAACTGGGACACATGGCCCATTTTCGGCCACTCATTGGGGACGTACTTAAATGAGTGGCAGCTGGGGACAGTCCATGCCGAATGTGGCGGCTGACGAATATGGGCGCCGTCCCTGCTATGCCACGGTCACGGCAACTTGGGCGTAGCGGCTGCAGGGGCGCTCGGCGCGCGTCTGCACGGTAAGGGTGAGCACGAAGCGGTCGCCGGGCTGCGCGTCGGCGGGCACGATAAAAGCGGTGCTCACCGTGCATTCCTGCCACAGCGAAAGATCCTGCGTGCCTGCATAGCTCGACGGGTCCACGGCGACATCCCAATGTGCATCAAAGCCCTTGCCGTCGGGGTCGACGACGGTCGCTGCAAGGGTGACGCGCTCGCCGGCTGTAGCGCTGCGGTCGGCCGTGACCTCGACAACATATGCCGGATGCGAGCAGGCTGCCGGATCATGGGCGCACCATTGCGCGCGGGCGGCAAAGTCTTCCTGATAGGCGCGCAGGTAGGGATTGGGGTTGCCGTCTACGGGCGTGCCGATGGCGGCAAAACCGGCGGGTGCGTCCGTATCGGGATGTCCATCAAGAAACATGCGGCCGAGCAGTGTGTCGAAGCCGCGGTCGTCGATACCGCGCAGGCCAAACGGCAGCAGCGGAATATAGGTCATGCTGTCGCCTTCGGCCATAAAGTCGCCGCGCTCAAACTGCATCGCGGGCATGCCTTCTAGACCCCAATCCAGACGGGCATGCTTGCCAAACTGAAAGCGCTCGGGCTCATTTTCGTAGACCTTGCCGTCGCCATAGAGCATGTAGCGTGCCATGAGGGGGCCGTTGCCCTGCGTGAGATTCTGCTCAGGCCAAGGTGCCTTAAACAGCGGCAGCGTATCGGGTTGAGCCATCTTGGCATCGACATAGCCGCCATACATATAGGGCACACACCAAAAGATGAGCTCGGGAAAGAGCTCGCGTCCATGGTCGAGCCATGAGTTGTCCTGCCCCACGCCATCGGCAACGCCCATCACGCGCACCTTCTGATAGACCCGCTGCTGCACGGCAGGCCATTCGGGCGTGGCGCGATAACGCTCGGCAATACTCATGAGGGCGCGAACGATGGTGTTCATGCCACCCCAGCTGAGCAACCATAACGTACGCGGATCATCATCCAAGATTGCCTGCGCAATTACGCGAGATCCCTCAGTTTCCTCAGTCACATCACCCTCAAAGGCAACATTTCCCACAAAGGTGCGCTCGATCATCTGGGCGGGCGTGGGAAACGGCGGCTCACCGGCAGCGCCCGCATTCGCCTGCAACTGCGGCCAAGCCTGGGCGTATTCATTACTCCAGAGACTCTCAATCCAATGATCGGGAAACGGACGATACTCACGAAGCTCGCCGGCCAGCGGATCGGGTTCATGAGGCACAACATCCCACTCATAAGAGCGACGCCCTTTGGTCCGCCAATGCGAATTCACCTCGCCCAGCGTATGAACCCCATCCCCAAGAAAGTGATACTGCGAAGCCGTATACACCACAGCCTGAACATCAAGCACATTAAGATACAGAGCCAAATGAACGAGCGAGTTCATATCGTCGACTTCCATATCGGTAGTAACAATCACCCGAGTTAACTCTTGGGACATAGGAGCAGCTCCAATCAAAATCAATTCAGCCAGTTACGCGCAAGGCAAGACGGGACCCGGTCCCCGCGCCGGGACGGATTACCGTTTGACCCTGGCCGACCACTCCCAGCAGCCCACCGGCTCGCCGTCGATGAGTACGCTGCCCCCGTCGAAGTCTTGATAACACAGGTCGTTGAATTGGTGGATCCACACGCCGTGGTTGAACGTCTTCTTGGGCGAGCCGTCGGCCTCGCGATAGCGACCGGTCAGGTCCTCGACATGGCTAAAGTAGGTAAGGTGCACGTTGGCTCCGGCGTCACGCAGGCGTGCCGTGAGCGGCAGCACGGTCTGCTGCGGCGACACGAGCTCGTCGCCCTTGGAGTGCGTAAACCACAGCGGCGTCTTGGCGAGCGCGGCTACGTCCTCGTCCGTGGCGTTGTACCACGGGGCACAGCAGGGAAGGCCGGCGGCGAAGAAATCGGGGTAGTCGGCGCACAGGCGCAGCGTCATAAAGCCGCCGTTGGAAAGGCCAGCGACCACGATGCGGTCGGTGTCGATGCGGTCGGCATGCTCGGCGACAAACTCGTCGATGAGCGCCTTAATGACGGGGGAGTAGATGCTCTGGTTGGAGTGGCCGAGCTGCTCAGTGCCGTTGTCCATCCAAAACGTGGGCGACTGCGGCACGAGAACCCAGGCAAAGCCGCCAAAGTAGCGTTGGATCTGCGCCTGGCTGATGGCCGTCACGCGGTTGCCGATATAAGCGCGCGTGGCGCCCTCGCCTTGCGTAGCGCCCTTGCCCTCGCCAGCGCCGTGCAGGTACACCACGAGCGGGGCCTTCTGGGGCACGACTATCGTTTCGGGCGCGAAGGGGTTGAAGCAGGCGGAGTCCTCGGCCTTAAAGCTGGGCTCAAAGAAGCCGTACTCGAGCGCGATGCCGTTGACGGCGGTCTTTTGCGTGGCATTGCTCCAGCCCTTGAGCGCGGGACAGATGTCGCCGCGGCAGGTGTCAAAGACCAGGCCGCAGGTTGGATCGTCACCGTCATTGCCGGGAAGGGCCGCGAGCTGCGTGATGCGCAGCTGGTCGTCGAGCAAGCGCGAGCCCATCACGCTGCCCTCGATCTTCTTGGTCAGGCGCTGCTCGGCGATCTCGAGCGCCACATGGGTGCCAAAGGCGAGCTTGCGTCCGCACTCATCGCACGGATAGGCGGCGAGGACGTCGACATAGCCTACGGAAGGTGCGGCGTGGTCGGCGCCGCGCTCTTTGCGCATCAGGATCTCGCCCGTGCGTTCATGGCGCTCTACATATATATGGAAGGTGCGCGCATTGATATCGTTGGCGCGAACGGTGCACGGCAGGTCGAGCACGACTTTGCTGATCCAGGGGCCAAAGTCTCCCAGCGTGGTGACGGTTGCGTAGGTGCACGATTTGAGTTCCATGAGCTGCCTCCTCTGCGCCGCGAGTGGTAAACATCAGCGGCAATACAACTTAAACATGTTTAGTTTAATGCAGAGCTACAGAACAGGCAGATGAACTCGGTAAACGGTCAAAATGAACACTCAACAAATTACTAAACATTCGTTTATCACCATTTAGCAGGGCTTTTGTTGATGGGTCAACAAAGAATAGAGGTGTTTACCAAATTAAAAGACCACGTAAATAGGCATTTAGCAGCAGAGCGTCAAATAGACAATCCCTTACCGTTCAAGTACGTTCACCCCCGATTTCCTACCGTTCACCGGACTACAGACGGCAAAATTGCCACAAATTAGACGTTCCGTGTAAACTAAAGCCCGTAAACGTTCAGTAAACACATTGTTTACGACAGCGTATCCAAGGGTTCGGTGGCCGTAAGGGGTTATAGTCGCCGAGCCAAAGGCGTGCCTACGCCCAAACGAGTAGGCACACGATGATATGGGGAGGGGTCCCATGGCAGTAGATAACAAGCAGATTGCCACCGATGTCCTCGAGCTCGTGGGCGGTGCGGAGAATGTTTCCGTCGCCACCAACTGCATGACGCGTCTGCGTCTGACGCTCAAGGACAACAACAAGGCCGACGTGGAGAAGATCAAGAAGGTCAAGGGTGTTCTGGGTTGCCAGTTCGCCGGCAGCCAGCTCCAGGTCATCATCGGCCAGAACGTGCCCAAGGTGCTCGCCGAGTTCGTTGCCATGTCCGGCGTCAAGCAGGGTGCCGCGGTCGACGAGAACCTCGATGCTCCCAAGGAGAAGTTCGAGCTCAAGAACCTGCCGAACATCATCCTCGACTATCTGTCGGGCTCCATGACCCAGCTGATCCCGCTGCTCATGGCCGGCGGTCTGTTCCGCACCATCGCTGCGGTCCTCGGTCCCACCATGCTCGGCGTTCTCTCTGACACCGATCCGACCTACACGTTCCTCTACACCACCCTGTACGAGGCCACGTTCACCTTTATCCCCATCTACCTGGGCTATGCCGCCGCTAAGAAGCTCGGCGCCTCCCCGGTTCTGGGCATGCTCCTCGGCGGCGCCCTCATGGCCCCGTCCGTCGTGAGTGTCGCGACCCAGGATGGCGGCGGAATCATCTCCGTCTACGGCATTCAGATCGCCGCTGCCAACTATCAGCAGTCCGTCCTGCCGATTATCCTTTCGGTGCCTGTCCTCTACTTCGTCGAGAAGTTCTTTAAGAAGGTCATGCCCGACGTGCTCTCCACGGTCTTCACGCCGTTCTGCACCATGATCGTTACCATCCCCATCGCCTTCATCGTCCTCGCCCCGCTCGGCAACGAGATCGGCAGCCTCATCGCTAACGCCCTCTTCGGTCTCGCTGACATGGGTGGCATCGGTATCCTGCTCGTCATGGCCGTCCTCGGCGCCTTCTGGCAGCTCTTCGTGGTCTGCGGTATGCACATGCCCGTCATCCTGCTCGCTCAGGTTCAGATCATCGCTGCCGGCTACGATCCCTTCGTCTTCGTTTCCACCAACTGCGCTATGGCCGCTGTCTGGGGCTGCGCCTTCGGTGCCTTCCTCAAGATGAAGAACCCCGACGAGAAGGGTCTTGCCCTGGGCTACGTCATCTCCGCCATCGCCGGCGGCGTCACCGAGCCCGCACTCTTCGGTATCCTCATGCGCTTCCGTCGCACCATGTTCGGTATGTTCATCGGCGGTGCCATCGGCGCTGTGTTCTCCGGCCTCATGGGCGTTACCTATTACCTCGCTGGCGGTGCCTCCAACTTCCTGGTCTTCACCAACTACCTGCAGGGTGGCCAGATGAACACCGTCTGGGCTATCGTCGGTATGGCAATCTCCTTTGTCATCGCCGCTGCCGTCGTCTTCGTCGCCGGCTTCTCCAAGGAGGAGCTCGCCGAGATGGAGGCCTAAGGCCAAGCCATTCGGTCGCATACGACCTTACCTACACGACAGGGCCCCGTCAGGCGCAAGCCCGGCGGGGCCCTTCTTGCAAGGTAGACTGGAGTGGGCAAGTGGTGTCCGCCCGCAGGGGTTTGTTAAACGGCGGGGGCTTTCGCATCAGGGGTTACCGCGAAAGCTTCTGCCGGTTCGCAATTCCTTTATCGAGCGAAAGGACATGCAGATGAGTTTGGGAAAACTGACCGTCAACGGTCGTCAGGACGGTTTTTTGTGCGAGGGCAAGCCGTTCTTTTGGTTTGCCGATACGTGCTGGAGTGCGTTTACCAGCATCCCCGAGGCCGACTGGGACTACTATCTGACCCGCCGCGCCGAGCAGGGCATGAACGTGCTGCAGATTAACACGCTGCCGCAGTGGGATCGCTGCTGCCCCGATCTGGGCATTTGGCCCTATGCCAGCGAGGATGGCGTGCGCTTTGATTGGTCTCAACCCAACCAGGCGTATTGGGATCGCGCCGCCGCCATGTGCCGCGCTGCCGTCGAGCACGGCATTCGTCCGGCGCTCGTGCTCATGTGGTGCAACTACGTGCCCGGTACCTGGGGCGCTAAGATCGCCGAGCGTTGCGGTGCCGAGGTTATGCCGCGCGAGGAGGTCCGTGCCCACGTTGCCCGCGTCGTCGAGAACCTGGGCGAGTTCGACCCCGTCTACGTGGTGACGGGCGATACCGACTTTACCAGCGACGAGGCGATCGCCTACTACGAGGATGCTCTCGACGAAGTCGTCAAACGCGCGCCCGAGGCGTTGCGCACTATGCATATCAACCGCGGCAACCGCACCATTCCGGCACAGTACCTGGACCGTCTGGACTTTTACATGTTCCAGCCCGGCCACAACTACGAGGGCCAGCCCGAGGCCTGGCGCTTGCCGCAGGACTTTATCGCCAACTACCCCAAAAAGCCGATGGTCAACTCCGAGCCCTGTTACGAGCAGATGGGCGCGTCACGCAACGTGTACTGGCGCTTCACCGCGCAGGACTGCCGCGCGAGCGTGTGGTCGTCGATCCTTGCCGGTGCGAGCGCGGGTGTGACCTATGGCGCGCACGGCGTTTGGAACTGGCAGACCAGCAAGAGCCAGGGCTCGGTGCTGGGCGAGGGCTTCGACATGCCGTTCCGCTGGCAGGAGTGCCTGCAGTTTGCGGGCGTTTGGGACTTTGGCGCGATCGAGCATGTGCTTGCCGGTCTGGGCGCTACGGCTGGCGACGACGCACTTGCCGTGGTTCCGGCGCAGGAGCTGCTCGATGACGCGCGCGAGGCCATTCGTGTGGCGCGCGTTGGCGATCACGTCGTCACGTACCTGCCGCGCACTACGGCGCTCAAGTTTAAGCTCGACGGCGCGTGCGGCTGGACGGCGACGGTCCTTGACATGGAGGACAAGCGCATCGCCAAGCTGCCCGTTCGCGACAACGGTGACGGTACCGTGCGCGTGGCTCAGCATCCCTTTGAGCACGACGCACTGGTGATCTTGGCTCCCGGGCGCTAACGGCTCTTCTCCAACATTTACAATCCAGTCCCTTTCATGAGGTTGCGACGGAATGGTTCGTGCATGACAGCTTTAAGCTGCCAAGGGAGCCATTCCGTCGCACTCATTGGGGACGTACTTAAATGAGTGGTAGTTGGAGACGCTCCTAGCCGAGCTAGAGGTCTCGCGTGTCCCTTCTGGTCCATGCGGCTCAAAATCGCGGCGTGATGTGGACGGTGGGCTCGAAATGAGCGGCATTTCGAGCCTGGCTTCGATATTGAGACTGGTTCTGCATTAAAATAGATTTCCAGACAATTGAGCGGCTGGGGGTTAACCATGAGAGGCACGGGAGACACAACCGCATGTCTGCGTCGGGGCATTCAGGAGATTATATGCCTGGCTCTGTTCTTCTTCACGTTTTTGGCGTGCGAGTATCTCTTTGATGTGCGCATGGCCGAGTTCGTGTCTCCGAACGAGGTCGTTATTTATGAGAGCCTTGTCCTCGGCGCGAGTGTGATTGGCTTTCTTGTACGTCCCGTTCTGTACTATCGCCGTCCCCATGCCATCGATGCAACGAGTGACGTTACGGGTGTTTTGCTGGTGGCGGCATTCCTGCTGTTGATTATGGCGGTTCGGACTGAGGTGGTAATCGCCGGCGGTTTGGTGGCGTGCTGCGCGCTGGGCTACTGCGGATCGACTGCCCATGCAAACTTTGCGCGGCGCTTTGCGCGGACGCCCTGCTTGGCGCGCGCCGCCGCACTTTCTTACGCCATGGGCGTTCTGGTGCAGGTTCTCAACCACATGGTGATGCCTGTCGGCATTCCTCAGCAGGCTGTTCTGGTTGTTTGTGCGATCGCGCAGGTGGCGTTACTTCATGGGGTCCGACGCGCCAAGCTGCGCGACGAGTCCGATCCAAACTTTGAACCCAGTGCTGCCGGGCTTTCGGTAGATGCTTTGGAATATGGCGCCAAGTGGCATGACGATCCCGAGGCAAAGGCGGCATTCCGCCGCGCCGTAGTTCGCCTGACCGTGGCGACGGCGTATCTTTCCGGCGTATTCGCCGCTCTTAACGCGGGCCTCACGACCTTGCATGCTACCGGAGCCGTTGATTTGGGCGATTGGCCGCGCCTGCTGCTTGTTGCGAGCTCGTTGGCTGCCGGCGCCCTATTTGACCTGCATGGCCGTTCGTATATGAATATCGGCATGACATGTGTCGCCATGCTGTCCACGCTTTCGTTCTTTGTGCTCATCATCGATGGCAATGGCGGTAACGAGCTTGCTGCCACGATCATCTTTTATCTGGGCTCGGGCTTCTTTGTGGTGTTCTTTACCACAAAATTCGCCGCTATCTCGCTCTATGCGCGCTGGTCATATTTTTGGCCGTGCATGGGTCGCGTCGTCAATAACGTGTGCTCGATGCTCGTGACGGCGCCGGCGGTGGCGATTATCTCGAGTCAAAACGTGCTGGCTGCAGTCGGCGCGGCACTCGTGATGTTTGTGGGTATTGCGATTACGCTGCTGGGACAGTTGGGGCAACGAACCGATGATGCCGTGATGCAGGACGGGCTGGCGCTTGCTGCCGACAATCTTGGTGGAGATCTTGCGCCCGCATGTTCCGACCCCGCGCTCGTGGAGGCAGCGGAGCTCACGCCTGATGAGCGCCTCGACGCCTTCGTCGCCACCTTTGGGCTTACAGAGCGCGAGCGCGATATTCTTGAGGCCCTGGTCGTTTCGGACCAGAGCGTTCAGGACATTGCCGCAACGCTTTTCCTTTCGCGCTCCACGCTCTATCGTCACATTTCCTCGATCAACAAAAAGACCGGTACCGCCTCGCGTGTGGCCCTGATCAACTTCTTCTGGTCCTGGGCACCCAAGGACTAGCGTATGAGGCGCCGCCCAGTTCCTTACTCTAACGGGGGGATGTGGCTCCAAAGCGCACCCGCATCGACGCTTCGCCTGCGCTAAACTGGAGGGCACGTACGCGATTACGAGAGGAGCCCGCATGGAGGCTTACAAGCAAGAGTTCATCAAGTTTATGGTTGAGTCCGACGTTCTTAAGTTCGGCAGCTTTACGCTCAAGAGCGGCCGTCAGTCCCCGTTTTTTATGAACGCCGGCGCTTACGTGACAGGCTATCAGCTCAAGAAGCTGGGCGAGTATTACGCCCAGGCCATCCACGATAACTTTGGCGACGACTTTGATGTGCTGTTTGGACCGGCCTACAAGGGTATTCCGCTGGCCGTCGTGACCGCAATTGCCTACCACGAGCTGTACGGCAAGGAGGTCAAGTACTGCTGCGACCGCAAGGAGGCCAAGGATCACGGTGCCGATAAGGGCAACCTGCTGGGTTATGAGCCCCAGGACGGCGACCGTGTGGTCATGGTCGAGGACGTTACCACCAGCGGCAAGTCCATCGACGAGACCTATCCCAAGGTTAAGGCTGCCGCCGACGTCGAAATCAAGGGCCTGATCGTGTCTCTCAACCGCATGGAGGTCGGCAAGGGTGGCGTGACCACCGCTCAGAAGGAGATCGAGGCAAAGTACGGTTTCCCCGTCGCGAGCATCGTCTCCATGGCCGAGGTCGTCGAGACCCTCTACAACCACGAGATCGATGGCAAGGTCGTCATCGATGACGAACTTAAGACCGCCATCGACGCCTACTACGAGCAGTACGGAGCTCGGGAGTAGGTAGTTACGTGGGTTTACCAACCCTATCGGTTCCGCCGTTCTGCCGAACGGCGGACCCACCGACGCTGCGCGCTGCCCAGAGCGACAATTTGTCATTCAAAAGGCGAGGCATGACCAGAAGGTCAATGCCTCGCCTTTTTCATGCCAACTTGTTCGCCCTGGACGTCGCTCGCTGTCCGTCCTCTACTTGCGGCGCTGTCTTGCTCCGGATGCGGCCCGCTCGCTGCCGTTGCCAGAGTAGTCATTGGGGACGTTCTTAAACGACTACTTAAGCCCGGGCAGGCGAGTATAGGGGAACGAACGCTCCAGGAATTCGGAGCAGCGGGCGTAGTCTTTGGCGAAGTAGCTGCTGTAGAGCGAATCGAGCACGTATTGCACGGCGATGTGGCTGGCGAACTGCGTGATGCGATGCGTCATGCTCTCGTGGTCACTCACCGTAAGGTAGGCGGCAAAGCCGGGGTGAATGCGAGCGCAATAAGGCGTGCCGATGACGATGACCGGGACATGCCGACTGCTGAGGATCGGCAAGATGTCCTTGAGGTTGGGGGCAAGGCCGCTGTAGGAGATGACGATTGCCGCATGGTCGGGATCCGAGGCGAGCGCCGTTCGCACCTGGGCCTCGACACCGTTGTGGCACGTCGCGCTTTTACCGGCAGAGAGCAGGCGGTCGCGGAACATTCCCGCTGGATAGAGGTTGTGCGAGCCCGTGTAGATGTCGACCTGTCGGGCGTTCGCGATGAGCTTGGCGGCGTGGTCGAGCTGCGTGGGGTCGAGCAGCTCCTGCGTTTCGGCCAGCGTGGTCTGGTAGAGCCCCTCCATGCGCTCCATGACCTGCGCGGGGCTGGACGTAGCATCAAAGGGAAAGTTGATGTCCACGTCGCGGCGGTTTCCCGCCTCGGTTGCCAAGCGAATAAGCTCGACCTTGAGATCCTTGAAGCCCTCGAGGCCGAGCTTTTTGCAAAAACGATGCACGCTCGCGACCGAAACGTTGGTGCGCGCGGCAAATTCCTTAATAGAAAGTCCGCGGATGTCCTGACCGATGGCAAGGGCTGCAATGCCGAGCTGTTGCTCGGTGGGGGTGAGGCCCTGCGCCTCGGTGATCTTGCGTTTGATATCCATGCGAACTCCCACACTCGCCAAACCTGCCAAAAAGGGACAGGTTTATTTTGGCAGGTTTTGCCCGCAAAGGGTAACGGGGCCGAGGATGCCGCTGGGGGCGACGGGCTCGGTGAGGGCGAAAATGTCGGGGATCGCATGGTCGAGCGTGTTGATGACGTCGATCGTGAGCTCATGCGCACCGGCGGAAAGTGCGCCGGCGGCAAAACGATAGGGCGGGCAGATGCGTGTGCCGAGCGGGCGTCCATCGAGCGTGAGCGTCGCGGTTTCGTAGACGTCTCCCAGGTCGATTGTGGCGTCGGTGCAATCGTTGGCCAGCTCAAACGACGCATGATATCGGTAGGTACCGCAGGTGCCGGTGAACAGATCGGCTGTAAGGTCGCACAGGTGCTTGAGCTTTTGTGATTCACCAAAGGCGCCATTGCTGCCGGCAGGAGAGAGGGCGACGGTCCATGGGCCTTCGATGCGCAGGCCGAGCGACGTGTCAGCGTCGATTGCGCCGTCTCCAGGCGCATTCTTGCTGCTCGTTTCCAAAACAACGATGCAGCTCTCGAAGGGTGCGAGCTCCAACGCACCGTCAAACGCAACGGGCCCGGCGCCGTTTAGCAGGTCGAGCCGCGTGCCGCAAAGGCGCTCGCCTGTCGCAAGTGCAACCGTGCAGTCGATACGCTCGCGTGGGTGTTCGTTGACGAGCATAACGTAGGTCTCGCCCACCCGCTCGTAGCGAAGTGCGCGTAGCCAAGGCTGCGGTGTGTCAGGCACAACGGTCTGCAGTCCCGCGCTTGCAAGCGCGCGGGCGACATCGGCCAGCGGCGTTGCGACGAGCCCTCCCAGCTCGACCGCGCCATCGGTATCGTAGAATGTGCCGGGCACCTCGTCGACGGCAAGCACCATAACGCCTGCATCCGCCATGCGTCTCACTGCCTCCGCCGTCGCAGCGCCAATAAATGAAGCTCCTGGCATAACAAACGCCTGGTAACGACAATCGTTTACGGTAAGTAATCCGTCGGCAATCGAAACCTCGTAACGGTCCTCATCCTCAAAAGCCTCGGCGGGCACAAAATCAAAGTCGATCTGCGCGCGCGTGAGCTCTGCCGCCACGCGCTCGATAGGCATGGCGTTGCCGGCCCATTCGGCATCGGCATGGTACAGGATGGCAACGGGGCGCATGGCATAGCCTCCTGAAAGCAGCGTTGCCGTACGGTTCATATAGCTCATGAGCTGGCCAAAGTGCGGCCATTGCGGATTGTTGCCGTGTGCGTAAAAGTGCGGCGGGCAGTCCCAATCGGGGAAGGGCGCCATGCTAAACGCGTGCGGCGTAAACCAGTTAATACCGCGGACGAGCATGTGGTCGGCGATCCATTTCATCTCGCGCAAGCCCTCGTGCCAGCCGAAGGCGCCAAAGACCTCGGCCATGCAGCGCCCCTGCTTTTTGGGGTCGAGGCGTGCGGCCGAAGAGCCCAACTTGGCGAGCGCGTAGGTAAAGAACTCCATGTTCCACGCGCCGTGGAAGTAGCTGTAACGTCCGTGGTCGACGCTGGGGGCAAGCTGGTTGATGACAACGTCGATGCCCGCCATATCCTGCCCGGCGACCGCGCGGAAGTAGTGTCCGGCGCCCTGGCCCAGGCGCGTGTGGCAACTCTTGTCCTCAATCACATGTCCGATGTGCATGACGCCGCGCTTGCGGCACCAGTCACCAATCTGCTCGTCAAAGCACGCGCGGTAGAGTTGCGTGGCGATGTCCATGTAGGTGTGGCGGACCCGAGCGCCGGCGGGGTCGCGCGTCCAAAGGCCGCGGAGCTCGGCAAGCCAGCTCGCGCTCAACTCCTCGTGCAAGCGGCGGGCAAGTTCATCCGACCAGGGCAGTGACATATCGCCGCGTCCAATAAAGCTGCTGGTGGAAGCGTCTTCGAGGGTCGCACCCTTCTCGTTCATAAAGCCCGGTTCATCGGTAAAGAAGCCCAGAATGGTCTTGCCGAACTCGTCGCCCAGATGTTCAAACGTGGGTTCGTAGACGGCGTTGATGAGCATACGGCACGAATCGGCGTCGACCATGTTGATGTACTCATCGCGAAAGCCGGTCTTTTGGCTGGTGACATAGAGCTCGAGGGTGGTGATGCCGGCAGGAGCGTCAAAGCGCAGGCGGACGGGAGTGCCGTCCTCGGTCTGTTCAACGGCGAGCTCAAGGTCGAGCGGTGCACCGGCGGCGTCGAAAGTCGCCGTGCCCACAAAGCGCTCCGTGGGATCCATAAGATTGCCGAGCTTAATGGTCGTGGACGGCTGGGGACCGACGACCGTTACCGTGTGATGCTTAAGCACGGTCTTTTTGAGCGCGGGGTCTACATCCTCGCCTGCAAGCGCGCCGTTGGCGTAGCCCGTGGGAAAGTGGGCATCATCGAGCAGCCAGATCTTCAAGTCCAGGCGCTTGCACTCGCCAATGATAAAACGCAGGTCGGACCACCAGCCGTCGCGACAAAACTCGGGATGCGTGCGCGATTCGAGGCAGACCTCGTGGATGTCCGCCCCGGCAATCTGCTCTAAGTATTCGGTAATCGTCTCGCGCGCCTCGCCCTTGAGCCACAAGAACGGAAGCACATGGTTGTCGTATGCCGCCATATCCACTCCTCTAAAACAAACCTTTTAAATCGATTGAAGTCAGAGTACGTCGCGCGCACACTCCTGCTAATATCAAAACCACGGCAGAATATGACCAAATCAATGATGGTGGCGCTATGGATATCGCGCGTTTGGACAATCTTTTGCTCAAGCTGACCGACAGCGAGCGCGCTTACTGCGCAGGCACCCGCTATGACTGGAACGATGCGTTCAGCTCGGGTCATCAGCAGAATATCGGTGAAAAACATATCCATGAAATCGGTGACCCGACGCGAGCCCTGCACCAAGAAGGCATGCCTGAGGGCCTGTCAATCGTGCGCAACTCGCGCTTTAACCCCGTGCCGGAGCATGTGCACAATTATGTCGAAATCAGCTATGTCTATCGAGGGCATGCGCCGCAGGTCGTCAACGGCGCACGGCTCACGCTTGCCCAAAACGAGGTGCTCTTGCTCGACGCGGCCTGTCCGCATGCCGTAGGCGAGCTCGGCGAGCATGACATTATGCTGAGCATCGTCATCTCGCGGGTGATGTTGCACCGCAGCCTAGAGCAGAGCCTGTCGCCGTCAAGCGCCGTCTCGCAGTTCCTTATTAATGCCCTCAATGACGAAACCGACCACCGCGGTCATGTGCATTTCCGCACGGGCAACAGCCGCCGCGTGCGCCGATATATGCAGGAGATGCTGTGCGAACTTCTGGAGCCGACGGCGGCGAGTCCCCAGATCGTGTCGAGGCTGTTTGAGTTGCTGCTGGTCGAACTTATGCAAAGCTATGAGACATCGCTGCTGCAGGCGGACATGCCCACGCTGCCTTCGGCGCAGGTCGCGGCCGCCGTGAGCTACATCGAGCGCCATGCCTGCGATTGTACGCTCGAGGACGTAGCTCGCCACCTGCATCTGAGTCCCAACTACGCAAGCGCGCTGCTCAAACGGCAGACGGGCCGCACGTTTATGCAGCTCGTGCAGGAGAGCCGCCTGGCACGCGCGGCAACATTGCTCGACGCCGGCGCCACTGCCGAAACCGCGGCGCGCGAGGCAGGCTACGCCAACATGAGCTTCTTCTACAAAAAGTTTGCCGAGCGCTATGGCTGCACGCCGGCCGTCTACCGCCGGCGTTTGCCCAGATAAAACCTGCCAAAATAAACCTGTCCCTTTTTGGCAGGTGTCAGGAAGTGTCAGGGGCGGGGCGGTGACGGGGCGCAAGGGCGAAAAGAAGTATCGGGTTTGGTGCGACCGCTTCTGCCCGTCCCGCGCGTGGGCGATACTCAGCTCATCGATCCGCGATGCAAAGGAGATGCTCATGGCAAACATCAAGTTCCCCGAGGGTTTCTATTGGGGTGGCGCCACCGCCGCCAACCAGTTTGAGGGCGCTTGGAACGTGGACGGCCGCGGTCCTTCCGTCGACGACCATTTCTTGGGCGGCAGCTACAAGGAGCCGCGTCAGATTACGACCGACATCGACCCCAACCGCTTCTACCCCAATCATGACGGTATCGATTTCTACCACCACTACGAGGAGGATATCGCGCTGTTCGCCGAGATGGGCTTCAATATGTTCCGCATGTCCATCTCTTGGAGCCGTATCTTCCCCAACGGCGACGACGCTGAGCCCAACGAGGCCGGCCTCGCCTTCTACGACCGCGTCTTCGACTGCCTGCGCGCCCACAATATCGAGCCGCTCGTGACCCTCTCGCACTACGAGATGCCCTATCACCTGGTCGAGAAATACAACGGCTGGGCGAGCCGCGAGCTCATCGGCTTCTTTGAGAAGTACTGCCAGACCGTCTTCGACCGCTATCAGGACAAGGTCAAGTTCTGGCTCACCTTCAACGAGATCAACTGCGGTACTCAGGACATGGGCAACCTCTTTGAGACCAGCATGATTCAGGGCTTTGAGGGTCCGGCGTCGGCGGTCCACACCACGCCGCAGGCTCGTATGCAGGCGCTGCATCACCAGTTTGTCGCCAGCGGCCGCGTCGTGCGCTATGCCCATGAGCATTACCCGCAGTTTAAGATGGGCAACATGGACTGCTTCATCCTTTCCTATGCCGCCACGTGCGATCCGGCCGACGTGTTCGCCACGCAGCAGGAGATGAATACCATGAACTGGTACTGCTCCGACGTGCAGGTGCGCGGCAAGTACCCGTTCTATGCCAAGCGCTTCTGGGCCGAGAACGATGTCGAGCTCGTGATGGAGGATGGCGACCTGCAGGATATCGCCGACGGCAAGGTTGATTTCTACACCTTTAGCTACTACATGTCCGGCACCGTGGGCACCCACAAGGATCACGAGATGACCGAGGGCAACATGACCTTTGGCGGTAAGAATCCCTATCTGGAGTCCACCGACTGGGGCTGGCAGATCGATCCGCTGGGCCTGCGTATCGCCCTCAACGAGATTTACGCCCGCTACGAGATTCCGCTGATGGTGGTCGAGAACGGCATGGGCGCCTACGACGAGGTCGAGGAGGACGGCTCCATCCATGACCCGTATCGCATCGCCTACCTGCAGAGCCACATCAAGGCCATGGGCGAGGCCATTGCCGATGGCGTTGACCTGATAGCCTACACCTGGTGGGGTCCCATCGACCTGGTTTCCGCCGGCACTGGCGAGATGCGCAAGCGCTACGGCTTCATCCACGTCGATAAGTACGACGACGGTACCGGTACCTACGAGCGCCGCCGCAAGGACAGCTTCTTCGCATACCAGAAGATCATCAAGTCCAACGGCACCGAGGGCTTGGAATAATTGAGCTCCGGCGTTCCGCCGAACGCCGGACCGGCCGCCGACTACGTGGCCACCGACGTCGATGACGACGGCATCTGGAACGCTTTTGTTCACCTGGGGCTTATCGAGGCTTAATCGACAATATGAGTGCCACTGGGGAAAGGGTTTTGGAAGGGCTTGGAAGGGCTTGTGATTCGGGCCCTCGCCTTAGCATTTTGGCCATTTGGCACTATAATCACCATAGGTATGCGCATAACGTTGCGCTTAATCAAGAGGAGAAAACGTATGGGTCTGTTTGATATGTTCAAGAAGAAGGCTGAGCCCGTGGCTGCCGCTGCTCCGGCCTCCATTTCTGCTTCTGCCGGCGCCGACGTGCTGTGTTCGCCCGTCAAGGGCAAGGTCATCAAGATGGCCGACGTGCCCGACCCCGTCTTTGCTGGCGAGGTTTTGGGCAAGGGCTGCGCCGTGTGGCCCGAGGACGACCTGGTCTACGCTCCCTGCGACGGCAAGGTGACCGTCACCATGGGTCACGCCGTGGGCCTGCAGTCCGATAGCGGCATCGAGGTTCTGGTGCACGTTGGCGTCGATACCGTCAACATGAATGGCGACGGCTTCGAGGGCTTCGTCAAGGCCGACGACGTCGTGAAGGCCGGCCAGCCCTTGCTCAAGATCGACCGTACCAAGATCGCTGCCGCCGGTTACAAGGACTGCGTCGTCGTGGCCGTGTCCAACACCGCCGAGTTTGCCGATGTCGAGCTCGCCGTCGAGGCCGAGTCTGCCGTCGCCGCCGGTGACGCCATCGTTAAGGTCGTCCGCAAGTAGTCTGCGGCATCCAGAAGATGCACAAGGGTGGTCGGGTTATCCGGCCACCCTTTTTTAATAGGCCGAGTAGGCGCATTTTATTGCAGGGGGCTTGCTTTATGGACCATTCACTCGTCAAATTGAGCCGCCCACGCTTTTGCGACGTAGGGGGTTGAACGGAGCCGCTAATATGGACCTACTGTTACGACGTGCGCTGCGCGGGAAACGCAGCGCCGCTTGTTTGGAGGAATGTCATGAAAAAGAAGCTGCTGCTTGCGCCCCTGATGGCTGCCCTGGTCGCGTGCGTGGTTTTGCTTTCCGGCTGCGGAGGGCCTTCGGTGGAGGAGCTCATCACCAACGACCTTACGAGTCAGTTTGACGAGATCAAGAACGGCGGCGATGATTTCCTCTCCGGCCTGGAAGAGGCTTCGGGCGACGAGTTTGAGCAGCTGGGCATCGATCCCAAGGAGTATGCCAAGAGCTATCTCGAGGGTTTTGATTACAAGATCGGTGATGTGACGGTCGATGAGGACAAGGGCACCGCGACCGCCGAGGTCACCATCACCTGCAAGTCCATGAACAAGATCGTCGAAGATTTCGCCACCCAGTATCAGGAGAAAATCGCCGCACTCGATACGATGCCTTCCGAGGACGAGCTGTACAAGATGGCCGGCCAGGTGATGGTCGACGTGACCAAGGCCGCTGAGACCAAGGACACCAAGGTCACCTTTAAGTATTCCGCCAACGAGGATAACGAGTGGTCTGCCGACGATTCCGCAACCACCGAGATGATGAATGCGATGATGAACTAGTTCGTTGCGGCGTTTTACCAAACGCCGCAACTGCTCGACGCTGCGTGGGCACCAGAGCGACAACTTGTCATTCAAAGAGGACGGCATGACCAGAAGGTCTATGCCGTCCTCTTTTCATGCCAATTTGTTCGCTCTGGTGCCCGCTCGCTACTCGCCCAGCACCAGCGCCGCGAGCTCTGCCTGGCTGTCCACCACGTAGTCGGCGCCGGCGGCTTCCAGCTCTGCGCGGCCGCGGAAGCCCCAGCTGACGCCTGCGCTCTTAAGGCCGGCGTTGTGGCCGGTCAGGATATCGACATTGGAATCGCCCACATAGAGCGTGGTCGCCGGGTCGGCGCCCAGCTCTTCCATCACATGCAGCGTGACGGGTGCCTCAGGCTTGGGCGGAAACGCATCGACACGGCCCTGTACCAGCGCAAAGCGCTCGGAACCAAAATACTTCTCGATAAGCGGGGCCGCCGAGACGTGGTCCTTGTTAGTGAGCACGGCAAGCTGCACACCCGCGGCACGCAAGCGGTCGAGCATCTCGATCGTGCCGGCATAGGGGGCGGTGTGGTCCTCCTTGTGCTCGCCGTAATAAGCCCTAAACTCGGCAAGCGTCTGCTCAAACATACGGCCGTCGCCCGCGTACTCGGCGGGCATAAAGCGCTCAACCAGCTTGAGCATGCCGTTTCCCACCTTGTAGCGATACTCGTCAACGGCAAATGTGGGCCAGCCGTGCGCCTCGCAGGTATGGTTGCCGGCGGCTGCCAGGTCCTCGAGCGTGTTGAGGATGGTGCCGTCCAGATCGAAGATCACATGGGAAAAAGCTGCTGCCATGAAAGCTCCCGTCATTGGGTTTCAAAACGCACCCCATAATACTGGGCTTACGCGTTGGGTGTGCTTGGAATCTGAACATCTCCAGGGATATCAGGTGACATCACGCCGACCGTGCGATTCCGCCCTAGCAAATTCTCGGCAGCTGCTCTCCCACGAGCATGTCGAGGATGCGGGTCGAGCCCCAGCCGGTGCGCACGCGCACGGCGGGACGGGAGCCCTCGGCAAGTGGCAGCACGCGGCCGATGATCGCGGCATTCTCGCCGTAGCGGGCGGCGCGCATGGCGGCTAGAGCCGCATCGGCCTGCTCGGCCGGCACGACGGCAACCATCTTGCCCTCGTTTGCCACCTGCAGCACATCGTAGCCGAGCATCTCACATGCCGCCTGCACGTCGGGGCGCACGGGCGCGGCATCCTCGTCGATCTCCATGGCAACACCGCTGGCCTGGGCAAACTCGTTGAGTGTGGATGCCAGGCCGCCGCGCGTGGGGTCGCGGAAACAGCGCGTGCCGGGCGCGGCGGCCAAAACGGCGGCAATCAGGTGGTTGAGCGGCGCGGCATCGCTTTCGATCGTGCTCGAAAACGCCAGGCCCTCGCGTTGGCTCATGATGGCGATCCCGTGGTCGCCCAGTGTGCCTGACACCAGGATAACGTCGCCGGGGCGGCAGTTGGCGCCGCTGAGCGCCACGCCCGTGGGGACCTCGCCCACGCCGGCGGTATTGATGTAGACGCCGTCGGCCCCGCCGCGCTCAACAACTTTGGTGTCGCCGGTGATGATCGCTACGCCCGCCTCGCGCGCCGTCTCGGCCATCGTCTGCACAATCTGGCGGAGCTTATCCATGGGATAGCCCTCTTCGAGGATAAAACCGCACGATAGGTAGCGCACGTTGGCGCCCGAGGTCGCGACATCGTTGACGGTTCCGCACACGGCGAGACGGCCGATGTTGCCACCGGGGAAGAACTGCGGCGAGACTACAAAGCTGTCGGTCGACATGGCGATGCGCCCGCTCGGGGGCAGCGCGGCGACGCCGGCGTCGTTGCCTTCGAGCAACTCGGGCGTCCCAAAGGCATCCAAAAAGACCTCATCGATGATGCGTTTCATCATCTGACCGCCGGAGCCATGGCCCAAAAGGACGGTGCTATCGGTGATGCTATGGGACATATCCAAAACTCCAATCGTGGGTGGAATTATATGGGTGAGGCGCAGCGTCGACCAGTCCGCCGCTCGTTAGAACGGCGGAACCTAATAGTCGCGGTAGCGGTAGTACGCCGCGCAGCTGCCTTCGGAGCTCACCATGCACGGGCCGACGGGGTGCTCGGGCGTGCAGGTGCGGCCAAAGAGCGGGCAGCCGCTCGGCGTAATGGCCCCGCGCAGCACGTCGCCGCAGCGGCACCCACGCGGCTCGACCGTCGCCTCAACGGGCACGTCAAAGCGGGTACGGGCATCAAAGCGCGAGAACTCGGGGCGGATGGAAAGGCCCGAGTTGGCAATCGGCCCCAGCCCGCGCCATGTGGTGTCGCATGGCTCAAACACCTGCTCGACCAGCTGTCGCGCCACGGGGTTGCCGTCTGCGTTGACGCCACGGCGGTAGGCGTTGTCGATCGCGGGCCTGCCCTCGACAGCCATCTGGACCAGCATGCAGATGCCTTGCAGGATATCGACCGGTTCAAATCCCGTGACCACGCCCGGGGTATCGAACTCGTCGACCAAAAAGCTAAAGGGCGCCAAGCCCGTGATAGTGGCGACGTGGCCCGGCAAGATAAAGCCGTCGATGGCGGTCTCGGGATCGTTGGCGATGGCGCGCAACGCCGGCAGCGTGGTCTTGTGGGCGCAATAGACCGAAAAGTTCAAAAGCCCGCGCGCCTCGGCCTCCAAGATGGCAGCGGCGATGGTGGGCGTCGTAGTCTCAAAGCCCACGCCCATAAAAATGACCGGACGATCGGGGTTTTGCTCGGCAATGTCGAGTGCATCGAGCGGGGAGTAGACGATGCGGATATCGCGCCCTGCCGCCTTTTGCGCAGCGAGCGAGGTGGACGATCCGGGCACGCGCATCATGTCGCCAAAGGTGGTGATGATGGCGCCGTCTATGTTGGCGAGCGCGATCGCGTGGTCGATGTCACGGTTGGCGGTAACGCAGACGGGGCAGCCCGGGCCGCTCAGCAGCTTGAGCCCGGCCGGCATAATGGAGCGAAAGCCATAGCGGCCGATGCTCACGGTGTGTGTGCCGCAGACTTCCATAAGGTTGATGGTACGGTCGCCGACAAGACCGCGAATGCGTTCGATGAGCTCGCGAGCCAGCTTGGGGTCGCGAAATGCCGAAAAGTCGATACCGGAGCGCACCGGCTGTTCGGCCGCCACTAGTATGCCTCGGCCGGGTTGCTGGCCAGTTGGTCTTCTTCGGCCAGTTCGGTCATGGCGTTAACGAGCTCGAGCGTTTCTTGTGCTTCCTGCTCGTCGACGATCTGGATGCCAAAGCCGGCGTGCACGAGAATATAGTCGCCAACCTGCGCCGTTGGCACGAGTCGCAGCGACACGGGGCGCTCGATGCCCATCATGTCGACGGTAGCCTTGAGGCCGTCGTCGCGTTTGACTACTTTACCGGGGACGGCAAGGCACATATTGTTCCCCTTTTAGACGCTTTGCGCTGGATAGGCGCTCGATAATCCATCAGTTGATGGTAGCGCTCGCGGGGTTCGCGGGCAAACGCGTTACGCCTGTGAGACGGCTGGGCACAGCGGTGTGCGAGAGCGAGCTACTGCGATGCGATCTGCGCAAGACGAGCGCTTGCGACCGCCGCCTGACCGTAGGCGATGCAGCCGTCATTGACGGGCACGGTATGGGGGATAAGGACAGTAAGACCTGCGCTTTTGAGCTCGCGGGTGAGGAGCTGGAGCAGAAGTCGGTTCATGAACACGCCGCCCGAGAGCGCGACGGTGTCGATGCCCTCGCACGCGCAGATCTCGCTGGCGATGCGTGCCGAGGAGCGCGCGACGGCGACATGGAAGTCGAGTGCGAGCCTGTCGGCGGGCACACTGGCTCTGGTTCCCTCCAAAAGCGCCGCAAAAAGTGAGCTGGGGCTCAGGACGAGAGACCTGCTCGAGGTAGCTTGGACAGTTAGTTCAGATTTGTACTTTTTAGAGTGGTAATGGGTGGTATAGATCGTCTGCGAGGGCCCCGAATGGGTTGATTTGGGGTATCCGGCGGGTGAATTAACCGCAAATGAGGTGCCTGGAGAGCCCTCTTCGGGGTAATCTGAGCCAAAACCGTTGGTTAGAGGGTCCGTTTTTAATACAAAGCTGAACAAACTGTCCAGTCGCAATGGGTCAGATGCGGAACAGCCGTCTTTATCGCCGGGAACATGGGTAATTTTGCTGCCGAGCGCGCGCCAGGCGGCGGCTTCGAGTTCGATGGCGGGCTCGCCTTCGTAGGTTGCCTGCCCGCAAATGCCCAAAACTGCAGCGGCGGCGTCAAAGAGACGCCCCATACTGCTCGTGCGTGGGCTGTTGATGTTCCGCTCGATCATCGTTGCCGTCACGCTGCGTGTTTGCTCGTCTAGGCCGTCCAAGAGCCGCTCGGCCCCCGGATGTTCAAGCAGGCCGAGCTCACTGAGCAGGGCAAAGGCGTTGCGGCGGGCGTCGCACACGGAGGCCGCCCCGCCGGGGAGCGTCCAGGTGCGCAAATGCGCGGCGCGCTCAAAGCCGCCAAGGCTGGCAACAAGAAACTCGCCGCCCCAAATGGTCCCATCGGTGCCGGCGCCGGTGCCGTCAAAGGCGATGCCAAGGACGCGCGCGTCGGTTGTAAGCTGGCCCGCGGCAATCGCCTCTGCCATTACGCTCGCGATGTGCGCATGATGGTGCTGCACCTCGACGAGCGGCAGATTGCATTTTCGCGCCTGCTCGCGCGCCCACTGGCTCGATAGATAGCTGGGGTGTAGATCGCAGGCCAAGGCGGCGGGCGCCAAGTCAAAGAGATCTTCCAAGCGCGTGCGCGCGGCGTTCCAGGCATCGAAGGCCCCGCCGTTTTCAACATCGCCGATATACTGCGACACAAAACAGGTTGCCTCGCCGTTCGTCCCTTCACGCGTGAGCGCAATCGTGGCCTTTTGTTGTGGCCCGCAGGCGAGCACGCAGGACGGAGCGCCGTCGAGCGCCGGCAACGGCAGCGGCTGGGGTGCATATCCGCGAGCGCGGCGAACGGGCATGGCGACCCCACCGACCACGCGCACCACGGAATCATCGTAGCGCGAGAGAATCGCACGGTCGTTGCCAAGTAGCGCGTCAGCGATGCCGGCGGCAACAAGGTGCTCCCATGCAAGGTTGTCATCGGTCTCGATGGGTTCTTCGCTCAGGTTTCCGCTGGTCATGACGAGTGCGTGCATACCGCGGGCTTCTGCCGCGGCAAGCAACAGATGCTGAAGCGGTGTATAGGGGAGCATAACGCCAAGCTCAGGAAGGTTGTGCGCGACGGACGGTGCGAGCGCGTTGGGGGAGCCGCCGCTCTCGCAAACGGCACGTCGGCGCAGCAGCACGATGGGGCGAATGCTGCCGGCCAGCAGGCCGCGCTCAACGTCGTTGACATGGCACAGGCGTTCAGTATCGGCAAGGCCGCGCACCATAACGGCAAGCGGTTTGTTGCTGCGGCGTTTGCGGCGGCGAAGCTCGGCTACCGTCTTCTCGTTGGAGGCGTCGCATACCAAGTGAAATCCGCCCAGACCCTTGATGGCGACGATACCGCCGTTGGCCAGCAGCTCAACACAGCGGTCGATAATGGCGTCGCTGGCCTCGTGCGTGGTGCCGACGGTCAGCGACGCGGCGGCTTCGCCGGCCTCGCGCCACGTAATGTGCGGCCCGCAATCAAAGCAGGCATCGGGCTGCGCGTGAAACCGCCGGTCAAGCGGGTCGCCATACTCTGCGGCACAGGTGGGGCACATGGGAAAGCAATCCATCGAGGTGGCCGCTCGGTCATAGGGCAGCGACCGGATGATGGTAAAGCGCGGTCCGCAGTTGGTGCAGTTGATAAAGGGATAGTGAAAGCGTCGGTCGGCGGGGTCGAACAGCTCGTGCAGGCAGTCGTCGCACGTGGCGAGGTCGGGCGAGACGAGCGTCGTGTGGGCGGTTTGATCCTGCGATGCCACAATGCGAAAGCCCCGCTCGTTGGCGGCGTCCCAGTCGCCGGGCGCTAGGTCCATAACCTCGACATGCTCCACACGAGCTGCCGCAGGCGTATGCTCGGAAAGCGCGGCGACAAATTCGTCGAGCGCCTCGCTTAGAGCGTGCGCCTCGATATGCACGCCATCGCCCGCGTTAAGCACCCAGCCGCAAATGCCGTGCGCCATGGCCTCGCGATACACAAACGGTCGCATGCCGACGCCCTGCACAATGCCCGTTACATGGATATGCGCATGTCGCATGCGACCCTCCTTCATCGAGACCTGCCAAAAAGGGACAGGTTTATTTTGGTAGGTAAAACGTTAAACCTGCCAAAACAAACCTGTCCCTTTTTGGCAGGTGCGCCGCGCAAAGACCCGCTACAGCCCCAGGCTCTGCTCGGTGGCGGCGCAGGTGAGCTCGCCGTGTTTAACGCCGCGCAGGCCCAGCAGACGGTCAGCCAGCTCGTAGACACGCTCGCCGCGACCCTTGAGCGCCAGAATTTCCAGGCAGTTGTGGTGGTCCAGATGCACGTGCATGGTCGAGACAATCTCGTCGGTGTAGTCGTGCTGCACCTCGTCCAGACGGCGCGTCAGATCGCCGGTATGGTGGTCATAGATCATGGTGAGCGACCCGATGACCTGCTCGTCGGGCGTTCGCATCTGCTCCTTGGCAATGGAGGCGCGAATCAGGTCCCGCATGGCCTCGGAGCGGTTGGCAACGTCGCCGCGGCGCGCGATTTGCTCGTCAAAGCGGCGCAACAGGTCGTCGGGAGCGGTGACCGAAAAACGGACCAGCTCGGAGGCGGAGCCGCTGAGGCGGCAGCCCACGTCGCCGGTCGGCCCGTGCGGATGCTCGTGCTCGCAGGCGTGCTCGTGCTCGGCCACGCTACACCAGCTTTACGGAGCCAACGGAGTTATGGTCGGCCTCGATGGCCTCCTCGTAGCCCTCGAGTGCGTCGTGCGCCTCGTGGAGCGCCGCCATGGCGGCCTCGAGCTTGGCGCCAATGCGCTCCATGTCAAAGTTCTCGGTCGCATGCAGCAGCTGATGGCTCCACTCGTGAGCGAGCTCAATGGTGTCGTCGACCTGCTTGACGCTCATGGCAAGCTGGCTCATGTTCATTCCGACGTCATGCATGGGAATCTCCTTATGTTCGGGACAATCCAGTGGTTCAGATTCTACTACGCCCGCTTTACGCATCGCCGCATAAGAAAACGGGTGCGAGTCCGTCTGACCCGCACCCGTTCACTGGGGGCTGTTTGTGATTACCATACTATCCGTGGTCGCGGGCGCAACACCCGGCTCTCCGGCGAGCGGCGCAAAACCACTCATGGACGGCAACACATGACCGGCGTATTACAGGTGCTTCTCAAGCAGCGCCTGCAGCCTGGCCTTAGGCAGCGCACCGACGGAGCGGTCGATTTCCTCACCGTTCTTAAAGACAACCAGCGTGGGGATGCTCATAACGCCAAACTTCATGGCCAGGTCCTGATTGTCGTCGACGTTGCATTTGGCGACGGTAATCTTGCCGGCCAGCTCGTCGGCCACTTCGTCAACAATGGGCGAGAGCGAACGGCAGGGACCGCACCACGGTGCCCAAAAATCAACCAGCACGGGAAGGCTGCCGTTAACGACGGAATCGAAATTCTCGGGGGTAATCTGCTTAATGTCAGCCATAGTGACCTCCATAGTGCGACGCGGCTCGGCCGCGTAAAACTCAGTACGACCGTGCTTATACCCAACGGCCCGCAATGCAACCACTCGCGGGCGGCTCTTTTATATAATGGTGGGCATGCAAACGATTGGAGAGCGCATGCCCACGTCACAAAGCCAGAAAAAAGAAGCCATCGCCCAGGCGGCCGAGCAGGAGCTCGCATCGCTCGCGGGTCGCGGCGTGCGTATCGCGGGTAACGCGTGCTCGCCGATTGTGCTGGTAAAAGGTGATTTAGACGATGCCGAGCGTGCGGGTGGCGAGCTGGCTGCCGGTCCAGACGGCGCCGCGTTGCGTAAGGCGCTCGGCGCCATCGGTTACGCGCCCGAGGATTTCTGCGTGCTGGCAAGTGTTGCCGGCGCGGGCGACGGGGCGGTTGCGGCAGGCGAGGACCTGCCGTGCGAGCTGTTCCGCGAGGCGCTCGAGGCCTTGGACCCCGAGGCGGTCCTGCTGTTGGACGATCGCGCGGCCGATACCATGCGCGAGACCTACGCAGACATGCTCGTGGCGATCGACGACTTTGATACCGCCATGCTCAAGCCCGGCTTGGTCGCCCACGTGCAGGGTCGTCGCGTACTCGCGCTCGACGGCTTTGAGGCCGCGCTGACCGACAAGGCCGCCAAGCAGCGCATGTGGGCCTACATCAAGCAGCTGACCCCGGCCGCCGCGCCGCTGTAGCGGACTGGCGCCGGCAAGGCGGTCCTGATGGGTCGAGCGCGGCGCCGACTTGTCGCGCCCTTACATCACTGCGCGAAACTCAAATCGATCGCCGTGAATGCGAAACTGGCAGTTGCCGTTCATGCGCTCGACGGCAAGCTTAATGCTCCTGGTTCCAAAGCCGTGTCCGGTGTGCTCGGCCACGGGCATGCCGTCGACCATGCGCGGCGGGCGCCCAAACGTGTTGGAGACCAAAAGTAGCAGTTGTCCGTCCTCGCAACGCAGGTCCAGATCGATAAATCGCTTGCCCTGGGGAGCGGCGCTTGCGGCGACGATGGCGTTGTCCAGGGCGTTTGAGAGTACGCTAAACAGATCGACGTCGGCTACATGGACGCTCTCGGGCACGGCGGCGCGCAAATCGGCGCTGATGCCGTTTCGGTTGATATCGGAGCTAAATGACGAAAGCACGATATTGACCGTGTCGTTGGCGCAGTAGCGGCGCACAGCGGTGCGGTCGTTTGTCTCGCAGAGCTCGTCGATGCGCTCGAGCGCCTCGTCGATGCGGCCCTCCTCGATCAAAGCTGCAAGGCCGCGCAGGAAGTGCCGCATGTCGTGGCGGAGAACCGAAAGCTCCCGTCCAGATTGGCGCCAGGCCTCGAGCTCCTTGATGGCTGCGCTATCGCGGGTCGCGAGCATCCAGCGCTCGCGCTCGGCGATTTCCTTTGCCTCGTATTCGCGCAGATACACAGTAAGAAACATGAGGTAGAACGCGCAAAGCGCAAACGCCAAAAACTCAACCGTCACCACGGAGCCCGAGTGGAAGAGCGTGGTGTAGACGTTGGTGGCGTAGTCAAAGATGTAATAGACGAGCGGCAGGATGAGCAGAATCTCGAGCTCGGTGGGGGTTTTAACCGCCAGGCGCGGACCGATGTCGCTGGCCCAATGCAGCAGGATTGCAAAGACGACGGCCGTGGTGATAATGCGTGCCGCGTAGTACGCGATTTGCGAGTCGGTGGCGGCGAGCGCGGCGATGCCCATCCAGTTGCTGAACTGGCAGCTCAGATAAGCACTGGTGACGCCCAGCATAACGAGCAGCGGGCTCAGGCGATAGCGCGCGCACAGGTAGATGACGAGCGGCAGATGCACGACGAGCGGATATACCTGACGGGCGAAAAGCTCGCCGCCGACGGCATTGGCGAGGCCGAATGCGCATCCGGTTACGGCGCCGACCATCACCAGCTCAAGCGCATGACGCCGGTTGATCTCGATACCGCAGAGCGCCGCCGAGGCAAAAACGCCAAAAAGCAGGGTCGTTGCGTGATGGATTGCCCAAAGTACCATCTCGGCCGCGGGGAGCATTAGCGCCTCCCGCTCTCGAACCGTGCCGCAAAGTAGGCATCCTGGAAACCCTGCTTGCAACTGCGCGCCAGCGGGATGCAAGCGCCCGAGCGCATGACGATATCCGTGCGGTTGAAGTGGTCGATATTGCGCAGGTTGACCTGGTAGCTACGGTGACATTTAAAGAAGTTCGCGTTTTTGGCCAGCTGGTCCTCGATGTTGCGGAACGGCTCGAGCGCTTCGATGTCGCGCCCGTCGCGCAGGTGGAATACCACGTGCTTGTTGCGGGCCTCGGCGTATTCGATATCGGACAGGCGCAGGGCATGGTATCCAAAGGACGTTTTGGTCACGAGCTCATCGGTCGCGTCAGGTCGCATGCTCGAAAGCTCGTCGAGCAGTTGCGCCAGACGTTCGTACGTTACGGGCTTGAGCAGGTAGTCGAAGGCGCGGACCTCATAGGACTCCAGCGCGAACTCGGGCGATGAGGTGAGGAACACCAGTCGCACGGCTGTATCGGATTGGCGCAACTCCCGCGCGGTGTCCATGCCGTTGACGAGCGGCATGATCATGTCGAGCAGAATGATGTCGGCGCGCGATGCGGCATGGCGGGCCAGCAGGTCCTCGCCGCGCGTGACGAGTGCAACGTCGACCGCCGTGCCCGTCTCGGTCGACCAGCGGTCGATCATCCGGTGCAGTCTATCTAGAAAAGCGACGTCGTCGTCGCAGGCGATGATCTTGAGCATTCGGGCCCCCTTAGTAGTTCGATTTTGCCACATTGGGTGCGCGCCGCCCGCGGAGGAACACCCCGTTTGCGCCCCACGGTGCGCAACTCGCGCCGAGCGGCGGGGCGTCAGTTTTGACGGCCGCACAATACTTCATGGATACACATGTCAATCGATGCCGGCGGTCGGACGGGGAGTCAGGCCGACCGCCGGCGCCAAGCGATAGCGAACATTGCGAAAGCATAGAGGTAAGGGGAGCTGTGATGAGGGGGAAGAAGATGGGGATGCGCGCCGCGCTGACGCGTCTGCTGGGTATCGCAACCGTGGCATGCGCGCTCGTGGCAACGCCGGCCGTGGCAAACGCCGAGACGCAGGTGCCTGCTAATACACAAGTGCTGTCGCTTGGACAGGCCGGCAAAGAGCCCGTTAAAATCACCGAGCCTGGTTGCTATGTGCTCAGGACAAGCGAGAATCAGACCACGCCCTCCTCGGGCTACGTCATCGACGTTCCGAACTCGACTTCGTATAACCCCGTGACGATTTACATTGATGGCACGGTCTACGTGAACAGCTATACGAACTCGTCGGTAGGTCAAAATCGATGGCTGTTCAACATTAAACAGGGCAGCAATATCGAGTTCATCGGTATCAACAACCCGTGCGTCAGCTTTCATGATCAGAATGGAGGGAGCCAGTCTGTAAGCGGGTTTTTGACCGACCGATATTACGACGGTGGCTACAAAAATGCTTCGGGTGACATCTCGGTTAGCCTAAAGCTCGGCGATGGTTCTCAGAACTTTTTCCTCTCGTACAGCAGCAGGGTCAACCAAAAGGTGCCTGCGATTTCGTTGGGAAGCACCGAGGGCGAGCTGACCGCCAAGTTCGAAAAGCTGAAGATCCAAGGCTATGTTGGTAGGTCGGGCGCAGTGGCGGGCAACGCTCAAGAGTATGCCGTCCCTGCGCATCTCTTCCGTGAGGGCAGGGATACGACTGGTGGCAACATCAATCCCTTCACGGCGACTTTTGCCGACTGCGAGTTCTACGATACGTCCGGAGACTTTAATGGTGCTGTTTCCGTCGATGGCAACAGCAGCTTCAAGATGCCCAAAGACGGAAGCGCTGTCGCAAAGTTGACAGCGACGTTCAACAATTGCAGCTTCAGTGGCAGCAATGGGGAGAACCTGGGTGTCAGGCAGACGAACAATAGCTATGAGTCGGTCGAAGCGTCTCGTTATTTTGCTAACTCCTCTATTCTTAATACTTATGCTGTCGCCGGCGTGATGGGCGTCACCAACGCTACGGTCAACCTCAACAGCTGCACGATGAGCAACTTCCACAGCACGCGTTCGAGCTCCGCTGACAATACTTTGACGGTTGATGCCCTTAATGTTGCACGAAGCGCTCGCTGCAACATAAACGGTGGCGAAATTTCTCGCTATGGCGCGCGCGGCAATACGTGCGTGGTTTACGCCGCCGGGACCCTTACCCTCAATGGATCGCCGGAAATCGCGAGCTACTGGAAGAACAGCCACGCCGACGATACTAATTATGGTGACAAGTACACTGAAGCTGATAAAGCTACGGGAACCGCCAAGAGCCTGTATGTCCCGAAGAAAAAGAGTGTCGATGCCAACGTCCCGGCGCTGCATATCGCGTCTGACTTCTCCGTACGCGGAGGCTTTGGAGACAATGTTTGGATCTCGATTGAGGAGACCGCGGACAGTAATGGCGTAAAGTCGCGTGTCCTTGGCACCTGCGAATCCAACGAGATCGAAGGCGTTGTGCCAGACGGCTCGTCCGAGAACGACGACAACTCCGACAAGTACGAGATCGTGAACCTTAAGGGCGACCTCACCTTCCGCGAGACCATCCACCAGCACAAGTGGAAGGTTGAAGCTGATGGTTTGGGCGTTCGTGCATCGTGCGTGGGCCCGTTCCGCAACAGCGAGTGCGAATATGGCAAGGACGAGAACGGTGAGGTCAAAAAGTACCTGACGGCCACGTACAAGCTCTCCATGTCCAAGGCAACGAGCTCTCAGGGCACCGAACTTGTCTATGACGGTTGCCCGGTAAAGATTGCTTTGAATAAGGACGGCGCGTGGAATCTAGAGCAGATGGGCGTGACGGCCAGCGATGAATTCACGTGGTATCAGTGCAAGTCCCAGGCGGACGCCGAGGCATATAAAAACGGCACCAAGCTCAAGGATGCTCCGGCGGACGCTGGCTACTACTATGTCGTCACGAGCTTTAAGACTGCCTCTGGTCAGACGCTCGAGGGCAAGAAGGCCTTTGAGATTTCGCCGCGTCGCCTGGTTAGGGGTCAATCCTACCAGTTCACCCTTAAAGACGGCGGCAAGGGCGCGGGCAAGTATGCCTATGACGGCAAGGAGCATCAGCCTGTCGTCGAAAGTGCAAAGTTCAAAAACGGTGCCGGTGAGTGGGTCGATCTCGTTGAGGGCAAGGATTACGAGCTCAACGCTCGAAGTGAATCCGGACTGAAGCAGACCGAGCCAGGGCAATACGAGTGCATTGTCATCGGTAAGGGCAACTTCACGACCGATGGCGGCACCACAAGTGTTCTGACGCTCAAGTGGGAGATCGTTGATGTTTCGCGCTTTGACCTTGAGGTTACTGGCTTTGAGGGCGACTATGACGGCAAAGAGCACGGCATTACGGTCAACGTTAAGAATGACCCCGTTCCGGCGGATATGAAAATTGAGTACCGTGAAGACGGCGGTGATTGGACGACGGACAAGCCGACCTATTGCACTGCGGCCGAGTACACGACCTATTACCGTGTGACGGCTTCTGACTACCTGACCGTCAAGGGCAGCGCGACCGTGAATATTTCCAAGGCCGGTCAGGACGCGCCGACTGGGCTCGTGGGTAATAATTGGACCACGTGCAGCAGCGAGGACGGCTCCATCTCGGGCGTGACCAAGAAAATGGAATACCGCCACGAATTCAGCAAAGACTACCAGAAGATAACGTCTGACGATAAACTGACCGGTCTTGCGAAGTCGGGAACGTACTACGTTCGCTATGCCGAGGATAACAACCACAATGCGTCGCCCGATGCCGAGGTCAAGATCGAGCAGGGTCCTCATGCCGTTGCTGACAATGCAGCTTGGAAGCCGAATGGCGAAGGTAGCCACGTTAAGGTCTGCGAGTATTGCAAGAAGGCTCAGGAGCGCCAGCCCTGCAGGTGGAAATATGAGATCGTTACGCCCGCCACGCCTGAGGCCGATGGTGTTCGTCAAAAGGTCTGCAGGGTTTGCAACGGCAGGTGGGATGAAGAACGTTATACCTACGTGGATACTTACGCCCCCACCATTTATGACCTCTGGGTAGATAAGGCCTACTGCGAGAGCGTCTCGTTTGACGTGTTCGATGACCGCGACGAGACGGTGGCGGTTACCGATAACGGCAAGGAGCTCACGGCTGGCAAGGACGGAAAGTACACGGCTAAGGCCGCTGAAGGTGATGCCGGTGCTGAGCATGTAATCGTGGCTACGGACACTGCCGGCAATAAAGAGACCATCACAATTAAGATGTACGCCGAACATGCGTACGAATGGACGATCGACAAGCAGCCGACGGTTACCGAGACCGGCTCCAAACATGGAACGTGCTCCGTGTGCGGCCATGAGTCGGGTGCGGTAGAGATTCCGGCCCTGGCTGTTAAGGGCTATTCGGGCAAATATGACGGCAAGGACCACTCTGTCGACGCCTCGGCGCTGCCCGAAGGTTCCGTCGTTGAATACAAGGCTGCTGACGGCGGTTGGACGAGCGTTGCGCCCAGCATCAAGGATTCCGGCAGTGTGACGGTCGACTATCGCGTCACGATCGACGGCGCGGCGGTCGACGGCAAGGTGACGCTTGAGGTCAAACCGCGTGCGATAACGGTCGCGGCGCAGGACGCCTCCAAGACCTACGGCGAGGCTGATCCCGTGTTTACGTGGGATGTCACTGCTGGCAAACTCGTCGCGGGCGAAACGCTTCAGGGCCTCGAGATCAAGCGCGAAGATAGCGACAACGTGCGTGATGGCGGCTATGCTCTGCAGCTGACGCAACCTGAGGGTGCAAACCCCAACTACAACATCACGTTTGTCGACGGCGTGTTCACCATCAACCAGCGTCTGCTCACTGTGGCATGGGGCACCACCAAGTTCACCTATGACGGCAAGGAGCACTGCCCCGAGGCGACGCTCGGCAACGTCATCGGCAAGGATGACCTTGGCGCGACCGTCGAAGGCTCCCAGATCGAGGCCGGCGCTTCTTACACGGCGAACCTCACCGCACTGACGGGCAAGGCCGCGGGCAACTACGTGCTTCCGACTGAGGGCCTGACGTGCGACTTCTCCATCAAGAACGCCGAGCAGGGCGCGCCGGTGGTCCAGGTTGCGGCCGAGACCGTGAGCGGCAAGCGTGACGGCAAGATCACGGGCGTCGACGCGACGATGGAGTGGCGTGCCAAGGGTGCTGACGAGTATCAGGCGGTGGACGAGGGCACGGCCGAGCTTACGGGTCTTGCCGCCGGCACGTATGAGGTGCGCTACCAGGCCAAGGCCAACTACGACGCTTCTTCCGCCACCGAGGTTACCGTGGCGGCCGGTCCCAAGCTGGTCGTGACGCTGCCGAGCAATCAGGTGGGCTACGCGCTCAGCTCGACGGCAACCGAGCTCGATTGGCACGGGACTGCAACGCTCACCATGGGCATCGACAGCGCGTATTTTGCGGGTAAGGACTACGCCGTCAAGGTCAACGGCACGTCCGTTAAGCTTTCCGCCAAGGGCACCTATGAGCTCAAGGATGTCGAGGGCGACGTGAATGTGACGGTCGAGGGTATCCTCAAGCACGAGCCCGACGGCTCCGGCTGGGCACACGACGTCAAGAACCACTGGCATATCTGCCGCTGCGGCGAAGTTCTCGACAAGGCCGAGCATACCTTTGAGTGGGTCGTCGATAAGCCGGCGACCATCGAGGCCAAGGGCGAGTGGCACCAGGAGTGCACTGCCTGCGGCGAGAAGGGCAAGACCGAGGCGATTCTGGCACCCGAGATCATCGACGGCAAGGGCCAGACGATGGCGATCGACGCCGCCAAGGACCTGAGCTTCCGCTCGAGCGCGCCGCTCAGATACTTCCAGAAGGTGCTGGTCGACGAAAAGGAGGTCGCCGCCGAGAACTACGTGCTCACCGAGGGTTCCACGATCGTGACGCTCAAGACGAGCTTCCTGAATACGCTCGGCGTGGGCGAGCACAAGCTGAGCGTGGTTTCGACCACGGGCACGGCCGAGACGACCTTTACCGTTGCCGAATCCGCCAAGCCCGCTCCTGGCCAGACCACCACGACTACGACTTCCAAGCCTAAGAAGAGGGCTAGCAAGGAGGCGTTGCCTGAGTCCGGCGACAGCACTTATGTCATTGCGGGTGCCGTACTCGCTGCCGGTGTGGTAGTCCTGCTGCTGGCGTGGGCCATCATGAAGCGCCGCGCTTAACCGCGCACCAGCTCCCAGCGGGTCCGGATCGAGCGATCCGGACCCGCTTTTATGCCCACCGCCTCTCGGACCAAGATAAAACGGGCCGCTCGAACCGTGTGGCAGATCCATTTTCGACTGTCCTCAGCTTGCCAGTTCGAAAATGGACCCGTCCCAAGATTGAATCCTTATTCCAACTTTACACCTGGCTTTACAGCTGTCTTGTCAGCTGTAAAGCCAGGTGTCATACTAAAGCCCCAAGATTCGCCAAAAGAGAGGGGCCTTGATGGCACAGAGCGCGAACATGGATGCATCGGAGCTTGCACGCGATATCGCGGCCGGCCTGGCATCGGCAACGACGGCAACGGAGCGCGCGGCACTGGTGCCCGCAGAGCTCGTCGAGGCCATTCATCAGCTAAAAACCCAACGTGACGCAGTGATCCTGGCGCACTATTATGTGGCGCCCGAGGTTCAAGCTGTGGCCGATTACGTCGGCGACAGCTTCTACCTGGCAAAGCTTGCCAAGAGCCTGCCGCAGCAGACTATCGTGCTGTGCGGCGTGGAGTTTATGGGCGAGAGCGCCAAGCTACTCAATCCCACCAAGACCGTCCTGCTGCCCGAGCCGGGCGCGGACTGTCCCATGGCGCACATGGTCAAGCACGAGACGGTCGACGCGGCGCGCGCCGAATATGGCGACGACCTGGCCGTGGTGTGTTACGTCAACTCGACGGTCGAGATCAAGAGCTGGAGTGACGTGTGCGTTACCAGCTCTAACGCCGTCAAGATCGTCTCCGAGCTGCCGCAGCAGCACATCTTGTTCATTCCCGACCAGAACCTGGGCCGCTTTGTGGCCGAGCAGGTGCCCCAAAAGCACGTCATCCTCAACAACGGCTACTGCCCGCGCCATCACATCATCACCGTCGAGCAGATCGTCGACGCACAGGAGGCGCACCCCGATGCGCTCGTGCTGGCGCACCCCGAGTGCAAGGCCGACGTCCTGGCCGAGGCCGACTACATCGGCTCCACTGCCGGCATTATCAAGTATGCCGAGGAGTCGGACGCGAGCGAGTTTATCATCGTGACGGTCCGCGGCGTGCTCTACGAGCTCGAGCGGCGCTGCCAGGGCACCGGCAAAAAGTTCTACTTCCCCGCGGTGCAGCCCACCTGCGTCAACATGGATCTCATCACGCTCGAAAAGCTCGTGCGCTGCCTGGAGACGGGCGAGGGCGAGGTGCAGATTGGCGTGTCGGATGAGGCCGCCGACCAGGCCAAGCTCACGCTCGACCGCATGCTCGAATACGCGGCTCGCTAGAACGATGTGACATGAGGGACCATCCCTTATGGCACATTACAAGGGAGAGGATTCCTGTGGAAACCAAACAATGCCCCGACATGGAGTGCGACGTCGTCATTGCCGGTTGCGGCGTGGCGGGCCTATACGCGGCCCTCAATCTGCCGACGAGCACGCGCGTGATCATGCTCTCCAAGGGCGCTGTCGACGAGTGCGATTCGATGCTCGCGCAGGGCGGTATCTGCGTGCTTCCCGAAGGCTCTGACTACGACGCCTTCTTTGAGGACACCATGCACGCCGGCCACTACGATAACCGCCGCGAGAGCGTCGACATCATGATCCGCTCGAGCCGCTCGGTCATCAACGACCTGCTGGCCATGGGCGTGGACTTTGAGCGCAAGGCCGACGGCAGCCTCGACTTTACCCGCGAGGGTGCGCACAGCCGCCCGCGCATCGCCTTCCATGCCGACATTACGGGCAAGGAAATCACGACCAAGCTCCTCCAGGCCGTTCGCAAGCTGGATAACGTGCAGATTTTGGAGCACGTGGCCATGACCGACATTCTGACGGGCGAGCGTGATGGCGCCACGGCGTGCCTCGGCGTCGTCGCCGTTCCCGTGGACGAGGACAACTCGGTTCGCCCCGCCGACGAGCTGGCAAATGCCGCCGAGGGCGTGCATGCCGGCGAGCCGTTTAAGATCCATGCCCGCCACACGCTGTGGGCGACAGGCGGTATCGGCGGCGTATACGACCACTCGACCAACTACCCGCAGCTCACCGGCGATGCCTGCTACATCGCCCAGGAGCACGGCATTAAGATGGAGCACCTGGACTACGTGCAGATTCACCCCACGGGACTGTTCTCGCCGCAGCCGGGCCGCACCTTCCTGATCAGCGAGAGCTGCCGCGGCGAGGGCGCGATTTTGCTCAACGCCGCCGGCGAGCGTTTTACCGACGAGTTGCAGCCGCGCGATGTGGTCGCCGCCGCTATTCGCGAGCAGATGAAGCAGGATGGTACCGAGCACGAGTGGCTGAGCTTTGCCCCCGTTGAGCGCGACGTGGTGACCGGACACTTTGCCAACATTCGCGCACGCTGCCTGGAGGACGGCCGCGACATCTTGGACGAGCCCATCCCCGTCACACCCACGCAGCACTACTTTATGGGCGGCGTGTGGGTCGACAAGGACGGCCGCACCTCGATGCCCGAGCTCTACGCCGCCGGCGAGACGGCCTGCAACGGCGTTCACGGCAAGAACCGCCTTGCATCAAACAGCCTGCTCGAGGCGCTGGTCTGGGGTCGTCGCGCCGCGTGGCACATGCGTACCGGCGAGTCGCTCGCCGTGGAGCAGGCGGGCGAGCCCGCGCTCGATGGCCGTCATCGCGCCCTGAGCGCCGACACCCTGGCAATCGATGATTTGGCCCGTGCCGCCGGCACGCAGGCCGTGGAGGAGTAGACCATGAACCCCATTACCATGAAGCTCGTCGTCGATGATCTGATTCTGCAGGCTCTGCGCGAGGACATTACGTTTGAGGACGTGAGCACGGCGAGCGTGTGCCCCACGGCGCGTCCCGCCACGGTGGAGCTCATCGCCAAGGCCGATGGCATCATCGCGGGCCTGGATGTGTTCGCTCGCACCTTTGAGCTGCTGGATTCGCAGAGCTCGGTGCTGTTTGATGTTGCCGATGGCGACGAGGTGCACGCCGGCGACCATGTGGGCCAGGTACGCGGCGATGCGCGCGTGCTGCTTTCGGGCGAGCGCGTGGCGCTCAACTACCTGCAGCGCATGAGCGGTATCGCTACCTATACGCACCAGATGGCTGCGGCGCTCGAGGGCACCAAGACCGTGCTCGTCGACACGCGCAAGACCACGCCGGGTATGCGCGTCTTCGAGAAGGCCGCGGTCGAGATCGGCGGCGGCAGCAACCACCGCTACAATCTGTCGACGGCCGTCATGCTCAAGGACAACCACATCGACGCCGCCGGCGGCGTGACGCGTGCGATCGAGATGGCGCGCGCCCATGCATCGTTTACCGCGACGGTCGAGATTGAGTGCGAGAACCTGGACATGGTGCGAGAGGCCGTGGAGGCCGGCGCCGACATCATCATGCTCGACAACATGACCCACGATGACATGGCTGCCGCGATTGAGCTTATTGCCGGTCGCGCCAAGACCGAGTGTTCGGGCAACGTGGATGCCAGCAATATCCGTGCGCTTGCCGACCTGGGCGTTGACTTTATTAGCTCGGGAGCGTTGACGCACTCTGCGCCGATTCTCGACCTCTCGCTTAAGCACCTGCGTCTGCTGGACGGTAAATAATGGACGCCCGCGAGCGTCGCCGTGCCATCATGGGCGTGCTCGAGCGAGTCAAAGACCCCGTCTCCGGCAGTACGCTTGCTCGCGAGGTGGGTGTGAGCCGCCAGGTTGTCGTGCAAGACATCGCCCTGCTGCGCGCCGATGGGCACGATATCGTGGCGACCAATCGCGGCTACGTGCTGCAGGAGGCCCCCAGCAGCCCCGCCGTGCCCACGCGCCTGGTCAAGGTTCGCCATAGCATGGAGCAGGCAGGCGATGAGCTCACGAGTATCGTCGACGCCGGAGGCGCCGTGCTCAACGTGATCGTCAATCACCGCGTGTACGGTAAGATCACGGCCGACCTGGACATCCGCAATCGTCGCGATGTTGAGCGCTACCTGCACGATATCGAGAGCGGCAAAAGCTTTCCACTACTAACGGTGACGAGCGGCTATCACTTCCATCGCATCGCGGCAGAGGATGAGCAAACCCTCGACGAGATCGAGGCTATGCTCAAGGAGAAGGGCTATCTGGCAGACCTGATGCCCTACGAAGACGATCTATCGTAGCCGATGCTGCAAACGCCCCTAAGCGGCAATCTGACGTTCAATCGTCGGTCGCGTACAAAAGTACGCTTCCCTCCTCTTTCACGTCACCTTGCTCGCTTAGGGGCGTTTTCGCTGACTTATGCTCAACCTGCGACGGTGCCAAATTAGCTATCCGCAAAAAAGAGGCCTCTGCGGCGATGCGGAGGCCTCCTTTTTTGTGCACGGTGTACTTGTGAGTGTGCAAGTGGGGGAGTTGTTACTCCTCGACGATCTCGGTGATCGCGCCGGCGGGGCAAGCGTCCTGGCAAGCGCCACAGGCGACGCAGGAGTCCTCGTCAGCAACGGTAGCGACGTCCTGGAGCTCCAGAACGCCAGCGGGGCAGGAGTCGACGCAAACGCCACAAGCGATGCACTCGTCGGCATCAATTACGGGATGAGCCATGGTAGTTTCCTCTCTGTTGACCGACGCTACAGGCGATGCGCGCCGGTTTGATTCGGGCAAAAACATACCACGTGAGCGACCGTTTGCAATACCCTCTGGCCGGCATCTTCATACCATTCGCCGAGTATGCCACGGCTTACTAAGAAACGCACTGGTGAGGCTGGTGGGCTGTGCATATGTTAGCTAAAGGTGACTCGAATTATTGAGCAATTGAGTGGGCTTTCGGAAAGCGCATCCCGTTACCTGGTCGAAAAACGGGTCGCAGTTTCCGGTTGGGCCCGCTAGCGGAAACTGCGACCCGGTATCAGCTC